>NZ_JBXGGI010000018.1:0-29121 GCF_056854775.1 Mannheimia sp. | reverse complement strand
CGCAAGGTTTCCGCTGATTTCACTTCATCAATACATTGATTAAACACTTGGCTAAAATCAGCATTAATATGTTTACGCCCTTCCGCATAAGCCACTTTTGCTTTTAACATTTTGATAAAAGGTTCAAGCTCACGATATTTTTCAGTGCGATCTTTAGCGGTTTGAACACGATCGTTCCACATCGCTAATTCATCATAAAATTTGCGTAATTGTGTGGTTTTATTCGCTGAATTTGTAGATTTAATCTGTTTTGCAGCATTTTCTGCAATTGATGAAAAAATCTCTGCACTTTTATTTTCACCAAATTGGATCTTCATAAATTCTCCTACTTACGGATTTGATAGAAATAGTTAAACAATGGAATTTTGAAAGCATTTTGATAACGCTCAATCCCTTTACCTAATGAAATCGAAATTTCATCTAATGCCCTCTGGCGTTGCTCTTTTGGCAATTTATCCACCACATAACGTGCAGTTTTGTAATAAAAACGGCTACGCCACATTGTGTTTTCAATGTTTTTATCATCGCCTGCTTGTTCAGCAAAATAAATCAGTGAATAAAGGTAAGCGGTTGAAATCTGATATGTTTTTGCTAAACGCTCAATTTCATCTTTAGCTTCATTCAATTTCTGCCATTTATCCCAAGCAATCGACTGCTGATAAATCGTGACCGCATTTTTGCCGTCCACCGCTTTCGCTTGTTCAAGAGCCTCTTCCGCCAATTCCCCCATTTGTGGCATCGGCATACCCACTTTTGTCATCACCATTCCGGCAGAGAAATGAATACCTTTATTACCCGCCACATAACGAGCGAATGCCTGTTGCATTTCGTGGGCGAGTTCTTGGGTTTGCTTCCACGCACCGATTAAAAAGAAATCATCACCACCAGCAAAAACGGTATAAACATTCTTGAATTTTTCAGCACAAATCGCCGGCAACCAAAGGCTAAAAAATTGGTTCATTTGGCGAGAAAGTGCCGCCATTTTAGCTAAATTAGGCTGTTCAAAACCTTTTTGGAAAATTTTGCCAAGGTTATCCACATCGCCTTTAAGCGTCATTAAAGCCACTTGCCCTTGCATTTCGCCTTTTTCATTTGGAATTCGATGTGTTTCAGCTAACTCATCAAAAGGAATAATTTTTTCTGCTTGATAAGGTACATAACCGTTAATGTAGCGGCGTGCATAGCCGTGCCAAATGTCATCGCTCACTTTCTCCGGCAATCCAAAATCCCAAAAACGCAATGCATTTACTCGCCCAAACTTACCGCTGATTTCTTCACTGCGTGTAAACACCACTTTAAAACCAAAAATCGATAATTTTAAGCATTTAGTGCGTTCATCTGTATAAATATCGCTATTCTCATCACAAATTAAAATGCGATCTTTTTTCACTAAATGTTCGCCAATCAAAATTTGATCCGCAGAAATCACTGAAAAACCCGATTGCTGTGCTGGAAAATAGCTATTTAATTTACAAACACCGTAAGGATATTTGATATTTTGCACACTCTCTGTACTTGCCAATAAATCCAAACGCTGTAATTTAATTTTCTCTAATGCTTGGAATAAACTATCACGCAGTTGCGTAAAATTGCCTGCCATAAAATCATTTTGGTGTGCGGTTATTGAAGCAATACCCAAACCAATCAAACCATAGGTATTTTCTACAAACCAATGGTTTAATTCGTTTTTTACATTTTTTATGGCGGTTTTCACCGCTTGCGTATTTGGGGCAATAATTAAAAATTTACCCGCTGCATTCATTATTTGGCTAGTGCTTGGTAAACCACATTCTTGCAATACTTTTAATGCCGCTAATTCGGTAAATAACGACACCTGAAACGAACGCCCACGCAATAATTTTGCTGCTTGTTTATTGGTTTCACTACCGCCCGAAAAAATAAAATCTTGAATACCAAAAAAGTCCCCTTGTAGCAGTAAAAATTCGCCATTTTCCGCTTTATCATTTGCTTGTTCGTATAAATAGAGTGCGGTGGCTAATGCTGTGGTTGCTTTGCTGTAATCATAAAGGGAAATATCTTCAGCATATTTAGATGGGATATTACTAGTAAAAATTTGGAGAGCAGTATCAAAATGATCTAACCACAATTCAGGATTGTGTCGATGGCTTTCAGGAATCAACTTCAATGCATCAATAAATTGCTGTTCAAGCTGCTCCCTACTTCCCATTTTATTCGTATTTGGAAAAATAGACTCTGCATTCACTATTTGCAAAGGATAAAAATGAGGAATAGTATCCTTATTTTCACCAAACTTAAATTGCTCAAATAGCGTGCAAAGATGTGATTGGGAATGAGGTTCTAACTCTCTGCCTAATTGACCTAAAACCAATTTTTCTGCACATTTGATAAAAGAATTATGAGAAAACTCCTGATCACCAAACGGAATATTTGGTAATTTTTCAGTATTAATCATATCTATCATTTGGGAATATAGTGCCTGAAAAGCGAAAGAGTAGATAGAATGGTTACTTGTCTTGTTCATTACTTACTCCATACAAAAATTTTTATTCAGTATAAATTAAGAAAAATGAATTTGCCACGAATTACAAATTTGTATTTTGCAAAATATCAAATGTTCTAAAGAAAAACCCCAAACATTTGATCTGCACCCCAAAAGTTGGACTAAACCACCAACTGATTAAGGTGCAGATTTTTTATGACTAAATACAACCAATCTTTCAAACAACAAGTGATCGAATTTTATCTTCAAAACGGGAAAAATCGGTCGCTCACCCGTCAGCATTTTCAGCTTGCCAAAACAACATTAGAGCGTTGGATTAACCAATATAATCATAATGGAAACAATGGGTTAGCTGTTTTAGGTAAAAAGCGGATTTACTCACCCGAATTTAAATTATCCGTTGTACAAGCGGTCAAAAACGGACAATTTTCTGCAAGAAACGCTTGCTTTCATTTTGGGATTGCCAATTCAGGTATCATCAGTCAATGGTTGCAAGCTTTTGATAAACAGGGTATAAACGGTTTATTTCCCAAACTCAAAGGTCGTCCGACAATGAAACCGAAATACCCGAAAATGCCACCACCACCCCAAACCGAAGAAGAACGCTTGCGTTATCGCATTTTAGAATTGGAAGCGGAGAACGCCATCCTAAAAAAGTTGCAGGAACTCAACCAAGAAAAAATGCGGAAAAGGCAGGTCTCGTAAAAAGGTTGCGAAATCACTTTCCGCTTGAAATGCTATTGCAACTTATCGGCTTAAAACGCAGTACGTTCTTTTATCATCTTGCCGCTAAAGTGGATAAAAATGCCGTGATTGAGCAGAAAATAGCTGAAATTTATCACGAAAATCACGGAAATTATGGTTATCGCCGTATCACGTTAATGCTGAGAAAAATTTGGACGATTAACCACAAAAAAGTCCAAGCGATAATGCAAAAATTGGGTTTGAAGGGAAAATGCAAACGCAGAAAATACCGTTCGTATCAAGGGGAAGTCGGTAAAATTGCAGACAATCTGTTGGGACGCAATTTCCAAACCACCAAGCCCAATGAGAAATGGGTTACTGATATCACGGAATTTAAATGTGCGGAAGGCAAGCTCTATTTATCGCCAATCAAGGATTTGTTCAATGGTGAAATTATCGCCTATGATTTAGCAGCCCCCCCAATTTTGAGCAGATTAGCCGAATGATGACTCAGGCGATAGCAAAGCTTAACGGTGCAAAACCGATACTGCATTCTGACCAAGGTTGACAATACCAGATGGCAGGTTTTAGGGAAATTTGTCGAAAAAACGGCATTACGCCAAGTATGTCAAGAAAAGGAAACTGCTTGGATAATGGGACGATGGAAAGTTTTTTCGGGCGACTCAAAACGGAATGTTACTTTGGCAAGAAGTTTGAAACATTTGCCGAACTGAAGAAAACTATTCACGCCTACATTCATTACTACAACAATGAGCGTATTCAAGTGAAACTAAAAGGACTCAGCCCTGTGGAATACAGAACTCAGTCCTTGAATTAAATGAGTCTAACTTTTTGGGGTCAGATCAATTCTAAGTTCAGGGTTTTATGTAGATAACTTATTATTTATGATCTAACTCGGCTTTATATTCAGTGTGGCCTTTTTCCACTTCAATATCGACATCTAACTCTTGGTTACCACGCACAAATTTTAAATCGGCTTCGTGTTTTCTGATGTCAGATTTCACAACTTTAAAGTCGTATTTTTGAGCGTGAGCGGTGGCTTTTTGAGCTAAATCTGCCACATCGCTACCTTGCAAATGGTATTCCACTTCAAATTCATCTGCTTTATTTTCAGACTTCACTAATTTACCTTGTGGCTGGTAGATTTCGTTTGGAATGGTGTTAGCAAATGCTGCGGCAGACATAAAAGGGGCTAAAATTAAAAGTGATTTTGTTAAGTTTTTCATTACTATCTCCTATTGATAAATCAAAATCTATCATTAAGACTTTATAAAATCAATAAAGTTTCTACAAGCTTTCAAAAAGTTTAAACGCTTGTCCGTCAGACATACTGGCAAGATAATCACAAATTACCCTTGCCCGCTTGCTTTCTTCTGCATTTTGCCAACGCTCACGTACATTATTCGGTAATAATCGCATCGGATCGCTACTTAAAATATCAAATAACTCCATTAAAATGCGTTGCCCTTTGCGTTCTACTCGCTGGGTTTTAGCATCACAAATAACATATTGATACACAAAATCTTTCAGAATTTTCAGCACGCACGCTACATTTTGCGGAAGATAAGCGTTATAACGCAGTAACGGCTCATCAAATTCCGGCAGTTCTAGCCAACGCACATTAGTGATGAAATGGTTTACCAACGCCCCAATCACATCTTTACGTTCATAGCGATGTTGGGAAAACAGTTTTTGGCGAATATCCGGTAACCGCTCTTTCACCCAATCTGATTCACACTCTGCCAACAGTTTTTCCGCATTTTGCCAAGATTGCGGCGTTACCATTCCGCCAACAATTGCATCTTCCAAATCATGTACGCCGTAGGCAATATCGTCTGCCAGTTCCATAATGCTACAATCAAGAGACTTATAGCGGGTTTTGTTCGGCTTTTTAGGATCTTTGTTTTGCTCAACCGAGCAGAATTGTTGCTTATCTTTTTCACTTAAAGGAGCTAAAACCCAATCGAAAAAGTGCTCATCATCATCAAAAATGCCTTTACTTTGAGGGAAATAGTGCAGATTGATGTGGTGAGTATTCTCTATTTCTGCTGGCTCAAGGGGGAAACTTACGGATAATAATGACGGATATTTCATCACACCAAGCAAGGTGCGACGAGTTAAATTCATTCCTGCCTTTTCGGTGTAAGGTTCGAGCTGGGTCATAATGCGAAATGATTGAGCATTCCCTTCAAAACCGCCAAATTCACGCATTTTGTAATTTAATGCCATCTCGCCACCGTGTCCGAAAGGTGGGTGCCCGAGATCGTGAGCAAAGCAGAGCGATTCAATCAGACTACGAGAAGGTAATAAAGCGGTCAAATTTTCTTCATTTTTTGCAAATTTCGGATCAGAACAGACCGCTTGAAAACCATCTTTATCGTCTAATAATTTTTCACGCAAGCTACTGCCGATTTGTGCCACTTCCAATGAATGGGTTAAGCGGGTACGGTAAAAATCGTCCTCGCCCACCGCGTGAATTTGCGTTTTGGCTTGCAAACAGCGAAAGGCTTCGGAGTGCAGAAGTCTTGCTCTATCACGCTGAAACGGCGAACGGTGGTCATCTTCCCGTTTTTTATCGCTCAAATAACGTTCTGTCCAAACTGATGAAATCATTTTTCCTCCATTTTCCACAAAAGGCTTTTCTTATATAATACACCTATTTTCGACTCTTGATATCATCTTAAATGGCTATTTTTTACTCTGAAAAATCTGCAAAAAAACCGCAAAAACCGACCGCTCGTCAAATTGTGCAAATTCAATCTTTGGATTACCAAGGCTTAGGCATCGCCAAAATTAACGGTAAAACCTGGTTTATTGAAAATGCCTTGCCCGATGAGCAGGTAGAATTTAAGGTGGTTGAAGAAAAACGCCAATACGGACGCGGACAAGCGGTCAAAATTCTGAAAAAATCTGCAAATCGTACAATACCGAGCTGTGAGCTTTACGGCAAATGCGGTGGCTGCCAAATGCAACATATTTCGCTTGAATTACAACGTGAGGCGAAACAAAACGCCCTATTTCAACGGCTGCAAAAATTGCAAAGCAAGCCAATTGATTTCCAACCAATGATTATCGGCAACGATAAAGCTTACCGCCGCCGGGCCAAACTCAGCATCGCCATTCAAAACAATGAATTGGTGATGGGCTTTCGTTTGCAAAATTCCAACCAAATCATACCGCTTGCACAGTGTGAGGTTCTGGTTGAGCCGCTTTCTTATCTCTTACCTAAACTGCAAAGCCTTGTGGCACAGTGGAAAAATAAGAAAAAATTAGGGCATATCGAATTAGTACAAGCCGATAACACCACAGCCCTCTTTTTACGCCATTTAGGGCAATTATCGGTACAAGATCGTGAACATTTACTGCAATTTGCCGAACAAAATGTCCTTTCTGTTTTTCTGATGTGTGAAGAAGATCAGATCGACCACCTGTGTGGCGAGCTGCCTTATTATGAAATTCAAGGCTTGAAACTGTATTTTTCTATTCGAGATTTTATTCAGGTAAACGGCAAGTTAAATGAAAAAATGGTGGTAAAATCCCTTGAGTGGCTTGAACTGACTGAAAATGACCGGGTGCTAGACTTATTCTGCGGAATGGGGAATTTCACTCTCCCAATTGCCAAAACCGCCAAATCGGTGGTAGGCATTGAAGGCGTTGAGCCAATGGTGGAACAGGCTCGCTTAAATGCGGCTACAAGCGGTCTAAAAAACGTGGAATTTTACCAAACTAACTTAGATGAGCCTTTTGCCGATAAGCCTTGGGCGAAAGAACCTTTTGATAAAGTCCTGCTCGACCCCGCTCGCAACGGAGCGTTATTTTGTTTAGACCACCTTGCTGCTCTCAACCCCGAACGAATTGTTTACGTCTCTTGCAACCCTGCAACACTCGTGCGTGATGCAGAAAAACTACTGCAATTCGGCTACCGATTAGAAAAAGTAGCGATGATTGATATGTTCCCACACACGGGGCATTTGGAGTCAATTTCGTTATTTAGGAAATAATCGTCATAAGGGCGAAATATTTTTCGCCCCTACGCAACATTAATCTGCAAAATTTCGGTTAAATATGACCGCTTGTTATGGGATTGCGTTGGTGGGTTAAAACCCGCCCTACGAAACATTACTAATGTTTCTGATAGCATAGTAAATAATAAACTATTCCAGCCGTAATCGTACATAACGCCATTGCATACAACATTGGGGCTTCGCTGGTAATCGCAATATGGGAAAGCCCTGCCCCGACAAGTGAGGCAATGCCAAATCGTGCTGTGCCGGCAACGCCGTTTGCGGTGCCTGCCATTTGTGGGTAGCGGTCTAAAATAGCAGCCGAGGCGTTGCTGCCAATGGTGGAAAGCATCCCGATATAAAACGGCACGCCTAACGCCATCGCCCAGAAACCCAGCTCAAACATTGCGGTTAAAGCAAGCCAAATTCCGACTAGCACTTGTAACGCTAAGGCAATTTGCAACATTCTTTCCGAGCCGACTTTAACCACCATTTTGCTGTTGATAGCAGTCATTATCACCATCACCACCATATTTAAGCCAAAGAAGTAACCAAAATATTCCTGCGAAATGCCGTAAATGCCGATGTAAACAATCGAGCCTGAGGTAAGAAAACAGAAAATACCGGCAAAAGTTAAACCGCCAATTAATACATAACCTAAGGTAGGCTTATGCAATAAAAGTTCAGAGAAGTTTTTCAGGCTTTTGCCAAAACTCAGCGGTAAACGTTTTTCTTTGGGCAAGGTTTCGGGGATTTTCCAGCTGATTAACGCCACGCAAAGCAGCCCCATTGCCATCAACACATAAAAAATCGAATGCCAGTGGAAATATTTCGCCACATAACCGCCAATAATTGGGGCAAGCAGCGGAGCGAGCATTGAAATAATCATAATGATCGACATTAAACGGGCAAATTGATTTTTCTCGAACAGATCCCGCACCAATGCCCCAAGCACCACCGCAGGGGCAGAGGCACATAAGCCTTGAATTAAACGCAATATATAGAAAGTGTTGATATTTTCCACTTGCGTGAGGAAATAAGCGGCGATTGCCGAACCAATCAGCCCGATTAAAATAATGACCTTTCGCCCAAAACTATCTGCCATCGGCCCCCAGAAAAGTTGCCCGCAACCGAAACCTAATGTAAACAAGGCTAAGGTGGTTTGCACCTTTTCTTGCGAAACGGCTAGATCTTTGGCGATATCCAAAAACGATGGCAAGTACATATCAATCGCCAAAGGTGGCATCATCGCCATCATTCCCAAAATGATAAAAAAACTGGCGGCAGGTCTTTTATTTTCCATTAGAAACTCTCAATTTCAGTTTGTGTGAGCGGGCGGAATTCGCCTTCGGCTAAGGTTTCGTCTAACACCACATCGCCAATTCGCCAACGGTGCAAGGCTTCCACTTTATTGCCTAAGGCAGCAAACATTCGTTTGACTTGGTGGTAACGCCCCTCGCTGATGGTCAGATTCACATTGTAATCATCTAAAATTTCAAGCTGAGCCGGTAAAGTCGGATCTTTTTCGCCACGCAGTAAAATACCCTCCGCAAGTTTTTCAGCATAAAAATCTTCGACAGGATCTGCCAACGTTACCAAATAAGTTTTTTCGCAATGGTGCTTTGGCGAGGTAATGCGGTGCGACCATTTGCCGTCATCAGTTAATAATACTAATCCGGTGGTATCCACATCTAACCTCCCTGCCGTGTGTAGTTTGGTCATCAACGGATAGTCAAAAAATTGAAACACAGTTGGATATTCACCATCATCATTCGAGCAAATATAGCCTTGCGGCTTGTAGAGCATAAAATACTGCCCCTCTTCCACCCACTCAATTGGCTCGCCTTGGTAGCAAATTTCATCGTCTTGGCTGATTTTAGCCGCTCCGCTTTTTTCAATTTTACCATTGACGGTAACTTCGCCGCTTTTCAATACTTTTGCCGCTTGGGAACGGGTTAAACCGGTATTTTCGGCAATGAATTTATCTAAACGCATAGTTTCTCTTTTCTTTATAATTTACATTTGGACACGTTCCCCTCTTTGAGCCATGAGGGGCTAGGGGAGATTTGGCAGGAGAGATTAGCGAAGAGAATAAACAAATAATGCAAAAATCAACAATATTGATCATTTCAAAAGCTATTTTCTCCGTTTATTACTTCTGCCAAATCTCCCCCTCCCCCTCTTTGCTAAAGAGGGGAGCTATATTCTTTTAAAAATTAATCTCAATTATAGCACAACTTCCCACACAAATTGGCTCTGTTCGTCCACCAACGGCAACGCAGATCCCTGCCATTCTCGCAATAATTGATGCTGCATTAAATTCAATGTATCTAACCCCGGCGTACTGTTTGGGGTGTATTGAAAAGCAAGCCGTGCAAGCTGAGTAAGCCCTAAACTGCTTTCAAGGCTTGAGCTGATAACCGCAGTAATTCCCAAATTGTGGGCTTGTTCAATCAAGGTTTTGCATTTTTCGATTGAACCAATAAGCGTCGGTTTTAACACAATAGCGGTTAAATTTTTCTCTTTTTTTACAAAGAAATTCGGCTCTCGCACAGTTTCATCCCACGCGATCGCAATGTGGGTTTGCTCGGCAAATTGTCGGGAGAGTTCCGGTGTTTGGCAGGGTTCTTCGATAAATTGGATTCTTGGCTTATTAGCATTTGCAATTTTTTCGGCAAATTTAACCGCTTGTTCCAAGCGCCACAGGCGGTTGGCATCAAGCCTGAGTTGTAAATTTGGAAAAGTGTTCAGCAATAGATTTGCTTGTTCGCCCTCGCATTCAGGATCTACGCCGATTTTTAATTTACCAAGCCCAGCCGTAGACTGAAATTTCTCAAAATCACCATAGCATAAAACGGCAGATTGATAATTACCCTGCTCGCCTAATTCGCCATTTAATTCTGCCAACGCACAACTTAACCCAAAGGCAACGGAGGGGAACAGGGAATCCAATTCTGTTTCTTGCCCGAGTTGCCACGCTTTCAACCACGCTTTGGCTTGATGTTCCGCTTGTTCTAACGACTCTTCACTAAAAGTCGGAAGCGGTGTAATTTCCCCCCAGCCGATTTGCTCGTTTTGCTGGAGTTTGACGATTAAACCTTCCCGCTCGGTTAAAGTCTGTTTGCGTAATACCACGCCTGTTTGAATCGGTAAGCGGTAGCAATAAAGCTGAACTTGTCGCATTGATTATCCCCAATCATTTGCAAAATTTAATGATTATTCTACCGCTTGTTGGTTCAAAGCTCTAATAAATTCAAGCGAACTAGTAAATTTCACGGTTTTGGGCTAAAATATGTCACAAATTTTTACAGAAAATTAACGAGAAAAAGAATGTCTAACCAAAAACGAAAAATGCTTGTTACTTGTGCCTTGCCTTACGCTAACGGTGCAATTCATTTAGGTCATATGCTTGAGCATATTCAAGCGGATATTTGGGTGCGTTTTCAACGTATGCGTGGTAACGAGGTGCATTTTGTGTGTGCCGATGATGCACACGGCACGCCAATTATGCTTAACGCCAATAAATTAGGCATTACCCCTGAGCAACTTATCGAAAAAGCCAAAGCCGATCATATTGCCGACTTTGAAGGCTTTAATATCAGCTTTGATAATTATCACTCAACCCACAGCGAAGAAAACCGTGAAATCACCAGCGAAATCTATAAAAAATTGCGTGCGAACGGTTTTATCAAAAGCAAAGTGATTTCTCAGCTTTTCGACCCTGAAAAAAATATGTTCTTGCCAGATCGTTTCGTAAAAGGTACTTGCCCGAAATGTAAAGCGGAAGATCAGTATGGCGATAACTGCGAGGTTTGTGCCTCCACTTATAGCCCGATGGATTTGATTAATCCACGCTCGGCGGTTTCCGGCTCAACACCTGTGGTGAAAGAATCTGAGCATTTCTTCTTTGATTTACCGAGCTTTGAGGGAATGTTAAAAGAGTGGACACGCTCCGGCTCGCTACAATCTGAAATTGCAAACAAAATGCAAGAGTGGTTTGAAAGTGGCTTACAGCAATGGGACATCAGCCGTGACGCCCCTTATTTCGGCTTTGAAATTCCCGATGCGCCGGGCAAATTCTTCTATGTATGGCTTGATGCCCCTATCGGCTATATGGCATCGTTTAAAAATTTATGCGACCGCCAAGGCATAAATTTTGAGGAATTTTGGCAGAAAGATTCGCAAACCGAGCTTTATCACTTTATCGGCAAAGACATTGTCTATTTCCACAGCCTGTTCTGGCCGGCAATGTTAGAAGGCAGCGGCTATCGCAAACCGACTAACGTTTTTGCTCACGGTTATGTCACGGTGGATGGCGCGAAGATGTCGAAATCTCGTGGTACATTCATTCAAGCCAGCACCTATTTGAAACATATCGACCCTGAATGTTTACGTTACTACTATGCGGCTAAATTAAACGACCGCATTGAAGATTTAGACTTCAGCCTTGATGATTTCGTACAACGTGTAAATAGCGATATCGTCAATAAATTAGTGAACCTTGCCTCTCGTAACGCCGGCTTTATCGCCAAACGTTTTGAGGGCAAATTAGCGGATAAATTGGACGATGAAGCCCTATTCAATGATTTCATCGCACAGGCAGAAACCATTGCCAATTACTATGAAAGCCGTGAATTTAACAAGGCTATTCGTGTGATTATGGAATTAACCGACAAAGCGAATAAATATATTGACGACAAAGCCCCGTGGGTAATCGCCAAAGAAGAAGGCAAAGATGCCGAGTTGCAAGCGGTTTGCTCGATGGGCATTGAGTTATTCCGTATTTTAATGAGTTACTTAAAACCAGTACTACCGCAACTGGCAGCACGTTCAGAAGCATTTTTACAGACCACATTAACGTGGGATAATATCGCTACCCCATTATTAGGGCATACCGTTGCACCGTTTAAATCGCTCTTCTCACGCCTTGAGAAAAAACAGATTGATGCGGTCATTGACGAAACCAAAGCATTATTTGCAGATGCTCAAAAAGAAACAAAAAAATCAGAAGAGAAAAAAGGAAAACAAGTAGTGGAAAACCAAGCGGTCGAAAACCAAGAAAATTCTGCAATCGAGCCGATTGCTCCAGAAATCACCATTGATGATTTTGCGAAATTAGATTTACGTGCGGCTAAAGTCTTATACTGCGAAGCTGTGCCAAAATCAGACAAAATGTTGCGTTTTGAACTAGACTTAGGCGACCACAAACGCCAAGTATTCTCAGGCATTAAAGCTGCTTATCCAAACCCGGAAGAGTTAATCGGACGTTTCGTGATCGTGATTGCAAACCTCGCACCTCGTAAAATGTCGTTTGGATTGTCTGAGGGAATGATCTTATCAGCCGGCACAGGCGGTGCAAATTTATTCTTGTTAGATGCAGACAGCGGTGTACAGCCTGGTATGCAGGTAAAATAGGAGAACAGTATGATTCAACAAACTCTTTCTATCATTAAACCGGATGCTACTCGCCGCAATCTTATCGGTAAAATTCTGGCACATTTAGAATCTGCAGGTTTAACGGTAAAAGCACTTAAACGCCTTCACCTCACCCGTGAACAAGCAGAAGGATTTTACGCAGAACACAAAGGCAAAGAATTTTTTGAGCCTTTAGTAGAATTTATGACTTCTGCACCTATTGTGGTGTCAGTGCTGGAGGGAGAAAACGCGATTTCGCACTATCGTGATTTAATGGGGGCAACTAATCCGGATAATCGTGAAAAAGGTACCATTCGTGATCTTTACGCCTTAAGTATGCGTGAAAACTCGGTTCACGGTTCTGATTCAGAAGAATCGGCAAAACGTGAAATTGCTTATTTCTTCGTGCCGAGTGAGATTGTGTAATTTAACTAAGGGCTAATGACGTAGGGGCTAATTGCATTAGCCCCTACAAGATTAAATATACTCTACGCCGACAATATCAAATTCCACTTTACCGCCAGGCGTGGTAATACTCACAGAATCATCAACTTCTTTGCCAACTAAGCCACGAGCAATCGGCGAATTAACAGAAATTAAGCCCTCTTTGATGTTCGCTTCATCATCACCTACAATGCGGTAGGTAACTTCTTCATCTGTTTCTGCATTAACTAATTGCACTGTTGCACCAAAAATCACTTTGCCATTATTGGTCATTTTTGTTACATCAATAATTTGAGCGTTACCTAATTTACCCTCAATTTCTTGAATACGACCTTCGCAGAAACCTTGCTGCTCACGGGCGGCGTGATATTCCGCATTCTCTTTTAAATCGCCGTGTTCACGGGCTTCGGCAATGGCATCAATAATCTGCGGGCGACGCACATTTTTCAAAAAATCCAATTCTTCACGCAGTTGCTCCGCACCACGCACAGTCATAGGAATTTGTTTCATTAAGTCTGTTTCCTTACTAAAAATTATCGGTTTACGAATGAAATTGAAAGGGCTATTATTCAATTTCTAACTAAAAATTTCAACTCCCCTTTTATTATGATTTTTAAAAACGCCGCTCGCTCTTTTTTTCAGAAATTTATCTTATCCACATTACTTATTCCAAGCCTTGTACAAGCAGAAATTAATGCTGAAGAACTCATTCAAACCTTGCCAGCTGGCACTTCAGTGAGTTTTATTGCTAAAAACTTAGACACTAATCAGATTATCACTCAGCATCAAAGTGATGTTTTTATGCTACCGGCAAGCACTCAGAAAGTATTTACGGCATTAGCTGCAAAATTAACCTTAAGTGATGAATTTCGCTTTCAAACCGCTCTTTTAACGAATGGCACGGTTGAAAACGGCGTGTTAAAAGGTAACTTAATTGCCCGTTTTACCGGTGATCCGGAGCTTACAAGCGGTCAAATTTATCAATTAATTAGCAAATTAAAGCAACAAGGTATCAACAAAATTGAAGGGGATTTAATTTTAGATACGTCCGTTTTTGCCAGCCACGACAAAGCTTCCGGCTGGATTTGGAATGATTTAACAATGTGCTTTAACGCCCCACCGGCGGCGATTAATATTGATAGAAACTGCTTTTATGTTACGCTAAATGCCGATCAGCCAATAGGCGAATTTGCCAAAGTGGATGTGCCTTCTGCCTATCCTGTACAGGTATTTAGTGCTGCTTATGTTGTAGATAGCAAAGAAGCCCCTTTTTGCCAACTTGATGTGGTGGTTCACGATAACAATCGCTATCAAATTAAAGGCTGTATGGCTCGCCAATCCAAACCGTTTGGGTTAAGTTTCTCAGTGCAAGATCCTACCAACTATGGGGCAAATATCATCAATAAACATTTGAAAAGTCTAGGCATTGAGTTTAACGGACAGCTAAAAGAGCCTTTAACGCCACAAGCAGGCACAGTATTAGCCGAACACTATTCAGAGCCATTGCCTGTATTACTTAAAAAAATGATGAAAAAATCGGATAACCAAATTGCTGATGCCTTGTTTAGAACCGTTGCCAATAAACAACATAACCGTCCTGCTTCTTTTCAGTTAGGTAGTTATGTAATTCGCCAACTGTTAAAATCAAAAGCCAATATTGATTTTAAAAATAGTGTTGTTGCCGATGGTTCAGGGCTTTCCCGCCATAATCAAATAAGTAGCCAAACGATGTTAGAAACCCTTGAATATATCGCTCAAAATGAAGATACATTACATTTATTTGAAACCTTCCCGATTGCAGGCGTAGATGGCACTATTTCAGGTAGAGGTTCAATTTCCACCGAACCGCTGGCGAAAAATCTGATTGCCAAAACAGGGGCATTAAAGGGTGTTTATAACCTTGCCGGCTTTATGAAAAATGCACGCGGTGAGCGAATTGCCTTCGTGCAATTTATTAGTGGTTATTCTACAGGCGAGCTGGAAAGTAAAACGAAACGGGCTCCACTGAACACCTTTGAAAATCGATTTTATATGGCGTTGTTTAATGAATAAGGAAGACTATATTTATGGTTACTCATACTGTTATTGTTACCGATAGAGGGCGAGATAATATTACGGTTTACACGAAAGAACCTGCATTCTTTGTGATTGCAGATCGTACAGATTTTAATGCTCTCAAGCATTTAGAAGAGGCAAATAAGGCAGGCATTTATATCTTATTGGGCGAAAATAAACGATATATCGGGCAAGCTTCAGGTAAGATTTATGATCGTATCGCCAAGCATATTAAAGATGATAACAAAACTTGGTGGAATAAAATTATTTTCTTTGGTCGAGAAGATGGACATTTAGATAAATCACAAACTGATTATCTTGAAAAAATACTCATCAATGAATTTAAGAATACCGATTTAATTCTTGAAAATGGCACTATCGGCAACACCTCTTATATTGATAAAACCAGCAAAATCAAAGCCAAAAATGTATTTGATATTGTACAAGAGATTATGGAAGAAGTGGCTCATATCAATATTTTTGAGAGTGAATTGAACAATGAGGAGCTATTATCAGAAGAAACCCCACATTGTTGGATTGAACTTACCGATGGTACTAAAATTTCGGGGAGAAATTTTAGAGATAATCAAAAAAACTTCTTCAAGCATCTATTAAATTCTCATTATCGAGAGCTGGTCGAAAACTACATCAGAAACGGAAAACCGACCTTAGCACATTGTGTTGGTTCAGAGCCTTGCTACCGCCCAAATGGTATGGCATATACAACACAACTTGAAGACGGTATTTATCTCTATACACATTCATCAACGGCTCAACGCCGTAAATCAATTCAATCTTTTGCGGATAGTATCGGGCTAAAGATCACCTTCCATTGGGGGTAAATACAAGCGGTCGTAAATTTTTCATATTTTACGACCGCTTGTATCTTCATTAAGCAATTAAATCTCGATGGCTTCGCTGCATTTTGACATCAATATAGCTGCAGCTCGGCTTGATTTTTAATGCTTTTTCTTGGGCAAAAGCTATTAAGGCATTATAAAGCTCACCGGCAATCCCCTTGCCTTGAAAGGCTTCATCAACCCTTGTAGTGTAAGCGTCAATCACATTGTCTTTGATGTAGCGGTAACGCAATGTGCCGGCTTTTACTCCGCTTTCATCAATATACGCAAATTCAAAATTATCAAGATTGTGTTTAATCATAATTCCTCCGTTTTTTCAAACATTCTACGCTGTTTGAGGCTCACTGCAAGCGGTTATTTTCGTAAAAAACTTTGCAAATTCGACCGCTTGCAGATGAAAAAAGCAAACGTTTGCTTTATAATATCCGCCGTTTATTTCACATTTTAACACTCATTTTAAGGAACTTAGAAAAAATGGCAATTCAACAAGCGTTATTAAGTGTGTCTGATAAAAAAGGCATTGTCGAATTTGCACAAGGGCTTGCCGCTCGTGGTGTAAAATTACTTTCTACAGGTGGTACGGCAAAATTATTAGCAGAAGCCGGCTTAGCTGTAACGGAAGTATCTGACTACACAGGCTTCCCTGAAATGATGGACGGTCGTGTAAAAACCCTTCACCCGAAAGTACACGGTGGGATTTTAGGTCGCCGTGGTACTGATGATGAAATTATGAACCAACACGGCATTGAACGTATTGATATGGTGGTGGTGAATCTATATCCATTTGCAGCAACAGTGGCAAAGCCGAATTGTACGCTTGAAGATGCAGTGGAAAATATCGACATCGGTGGCCCGACAATGGTGCGTTCTGCAGCGAAAAACCATAAAGATGTAGCGATTGTCGTCAATAATAACGATTTTGATGCCATCCTTGCAGAAATGGATCAAAACCAAAACAGTTTGACCTTAGAAACCCGTTTCAACTTAGCAATCAAAGCCTTTGAGCATACCGCACAATACGATTCAATGATTGCTAACTACTTCGGGCAAAAAGTGCCGCCATATCAAGGGGCTGAGGAAGAAGATTTAACCCAAGTTTGCGGTCAATTCCCACGCACATTAAACTTGAATTTTGTGCGTAAACAAACTATGCGTTACGGTGAAAATGCTCACCAAAATGCGGCTTTCTATGTAGAAAATGAAGTAAAAGAAGCCTCTGTTTCCACCGCTAAACAGTTACAAGGTAAAGCTCTTTCTTACAACAACATCGCCGATACCGATGCGGCTCTTGAATGCGTAAAAGAATTTGCTGAACCGGCTTGTGTGATTGTGAAACACGCTAACCCTTGTGGTGTGGCATTAGGTAAAGATATTTTAGAAGCCTATAACCGTGCCTACCAAACCGACCCAACTTCTGCTTTCGGCGGTATTATTGCATTTAACCGTGAATTAGACGGTGAAACGGCACAAAACATCGCAGAGCGTCAATTTGTGGAAGTAATTATCGCCCCAACAATTTCCGAAGCGGCAAAAGAAGCGTTGGCGAAAAAGAAAAACGTGCGTGTGTTAGAGTGCGGTGAATTCAGCCAAGCAGAAAAACGTTTAGATTACAAACGTGTGAACGGCGGCTTATTGGTACAAGATGCGGATCAAGGCTCAGTTTCAATCGAAGATTTGCAAGTAGTGTCTGAACGCAAACCAACCGAAGCAGAATTAAAAGACTTATTATTCTGCTGGAAAGTGGCGAAATATGTGAAATCAAATGCGATTGTGTATGCGAAAGACGGTCAAACCATCGGTATTGGTGCAGGCCAAATGAGCCGTGTCTATTCAGCGAAAATTGCGGGCATTAAAGCAGAAGATGAAGGCTTACAAGTGGCAGGCTGCGTAATGGCATCGGATGCTTTCTTCCCATTCCGTGATGGTATTGATGCAGCGGCAAAAGTCGGCATTACTTGTGTTATCCACCCAGGCGGTTCAATGCGTGATCAAGAAGTAATTGATGCGGCAAACGAACACGGTATGGCGATGGTATTAACAGGAATGAGACATTTCCGTCATTAATATTTAGTTAAACTAAAAGGCTATCTTGTTAAAAGATAGCCTTTGCTTATTTAATCACAGGGTAAGACTTTAATCGCTAGACCGCCCGTTGAAGTTTCACGGTATTTTGCGTTCATATCCCGACCTGTTTCATACATCGTTTCGATCACTTTATCTAAACTCACTTGTGGCGAAGATGTACGGCGTAATGCCATTCGACTTGCATTAATCGCTTTGACCGAAGCTATCGCATTTCGCTCAATACAAGGTACTTGTACTTGTCCACCAACAGGGTCACAAGTTAAACCGAGATTATGTTCCATCGCAATTTCTGCCGCCATACAAACTTGTTCTGCACTACCGCCCATAATTTCAGTAAGCCCTGCTGCTGCCATTGAACAAGCTACCCCCACCTCGCCTTGACAACCTACTTCTGCCCCAGAAATCGATGCATTCATTTTGTAAAGAGAACCTATCACACTGGTTGTGAGTAAATAACGCTCAATTGTTTCTTGGTTAAGCTGGGCGATAAATTTCTGATAATAAGCTAATACCGCAGGCACAATTCCACAAGCACCATTAGTTGGGGCAGTTACCACTCGTCCGCCTGCTGCATTTTCCTCATTAACGGCAAGGGCAAACATATTGACCCAGTCGATAATTTGCATAGGATCTGTATTAAACTTACTGTTAGCCTCTAACATCCTACGTAATGAACAAGCTCGGCGAGCTACTTTAAGTGGACCGGGTAACAATCCTTCTGTATGTACACCCCGTTCAATACAGGCTTCCATTGTCTGCCAAATCATTGCGAGATAATCAGAAATTTCTTCTTTTGAGCGTAATGCTAACTCATTTTTCCACACAAGTGAGGAAATAGGTAATCCATTCTCTTTACAATGACGTAGCAAATCAGCCGCATTACGATAAGGAAAAGGCACAGAGACATCACTCTCCTTGACCTTTTCAAAATTTGCCTCATCAACAATAAATCCGCCACCAATTGAGTAATAGGTATTTTCAAATAAGATTTCTTCGCCACTTAAAGCCGTGAACTTCACGCCATTTTCGTGTAGCGGTAAGAAATCATTATGAAATGGCATATCCTCAAAAAAATCAAATTGAATCTGCTTAGGTTCATCACTGCTTTCTGCAACCACCAGTTGCTTATTTTGTTTTAAACTTTCAATGGTGTTATCAATACGCTCAATATCCACATTATGTGGCAAATAACCCATTAGCCCCATAATAATGGCGATATCGGTATTATGTCCACGCCCTGTTAAGGATAGCGAACCATAAACATCAACCTTCAAGCGGTCAATTTTTGCCAAAAATTTGCGACTTTGTAATTCATCAACAAATTCTTTTGCCGCTTTCATTGGTCCAACAGTGTGGGAACTGGAAGGTCCAATTCCCACTTTAAACATATCAAATACGCTAATCATAAATACGCATCCACAATAAAATCAAAAGTGTATTTTACTCGGATTAGAGTAATCCGTACACAATAGCTGAAATTGCAATACAGCCCATAACAAATACAAAAATTTGTCCAAATTCATTTTTAAAGCGAGCAAGGGCTGGCACTTTGTAAACTGCATACACCGGCATAATGAATAAAATCATCGCAATAATTGGACCACCTAAGCTCTCAATAAAACCTAAGATACTTGGGTTAATAGTTGCTACAATCCATAAAATGACTAAAAACGTAACAGCAGTAATTTTTCGGAATTTGTTCGGTTCAATCGGTGCTTCACGCATTTGATTCACCAAACCTTCTAATCCCTCGCGAGCTCCTAAATAATGCCCAAAGAATGAACTACCAATCGCTAAAAATGCCACTAATGGTCCGAAATAGGAAATAATCGGATTATCGAATTTATTTGCTAAGTAAGACAAAATCGAGATATTTTGTACTTTTGCTTCGGCTAATTCTGCTGGTGTTAGCGTAAGTACACAGCTAAACACAAAAAACATTACAAATAATACTAAGATAAATGCTGTAGAGCGTAGCACTTTAGCTGCTTCAGTTTCTGTTTTATGCTCATCTTGGTAATGTTTTTGTTGAGAGAGTGCAAATGAGGAAATCGCTGGTGAATGGTTGAAGGCAAACACTAAAACCGGAATGGTTAGCCAAAGTGTAGTTAAGAACTCGCTGGTGGTTGGCATTTGTTGTAACGCCGCAGTATTCCATTGTGGAATAAGATAAATAGATAAACCAAATAAAATTAGTACTAAAGGATATACTAACCAAGTTGTAATTTTTAGCATTACTTCTTCGTTAAGTAGCATAACCCCAATCATAGCTGCAATTAAAATAAAGGATAATACTGCTCTAGGTGGTGGCATTATATGGAGCTGATTTTCCATAAAAGAACTAACGGTATTTGTAATTCCAACACCATAAATCAGTAAAATTGGAAAAATAGCAAAGAAATAAAGTAGTGTAATCAATTTACCAGCTTGTTCACCAAAATGCTCTCGCACAACGGCAGTAATATCACTTCCTTTATATTTTGAAGAAAGCACAAAACGAGTTAAGCCACGATGTGCTAAATAAGTCATAGGACCAACTAATAATGTCATTACAACTAATGGGTAAAACCCTCCCATACCTGCATTGATAGGCAAAAATAGAACACCTGCTCCCACCGCAGTACCAAATAAATTAAGTACCCAAGTGAGAGAAAAACGTTGAGATGGCGTAGCCATAATATAATCTCCTTTTATAAAGTTAAAAAAACAGGGCTATACTAGCTCTATAAATAGGGAAAACAATGGCTTTTTATTCATTTTTTGATATAACCATCAAAAGCAGAAAAAATAGTTTTTTATATGGAGAATAATTAAGCAAGCAGGATAAAAATTTATCTAAATCAAGGAAGTCGGTGTTTTTATATTTTAGAATATACTATTTATCAAAATAAAAAAACCAGTTAATCAAATTAACTGGTTTTAATATATTTGCAAAAAATAATTAAATTAAGCCCGCTTGTTGTAACGCTTTTAATACTGTAGGTTGTGCTGATTCAGATAAGGTAGTTAATGGTAAGCGTAAGTTTGGCTCGCTGATTAAACCTAATTTATAAGTAGCCCATTTTACCGGAATCGGGTTAGATTCTACGAATAAATCGTGGTGCAAAGCCATTAAGCGGTTGTTGATTTCTTCTGCCTCATCAAATTTACCTGCTAAGGCTAACTCACACATTTTCGCCATATCTGCCGCAGCAACATTATTTGTTACGGAAATCACACCTTGACCGCCTTGCTTCATTGATTCAAAGCCTGTTGCATCATCACCACTTAAGAAAATAAAATCATCGCCGGCTAATTGTTTGATTAACGGTAAACGACTTAAATCTCCGGTGGCTTCTTTTACTGCTACGATGTTTTCAATTTTCGCTAAACGACCGATGGTTTCAGGTTTTAAATCACTCCCTGTGCGACCCGGCACATTGTAAAGGATTTGTGGAAGATCTGTACTCTCAGCAATCGCCTTATAGTGTAAATACATTCCTTCTTGGGTTGGCTTATTGTAATAAGGCACAACGCTCAAACAACCGGCTACACCGCTGTTTGCCAATAGTTTGGTCATTGTAATTGCTTCACTGGTCGCATTTGAGCCTGTACCTGCAATAACAGGAATGCGACCATCTGCAAATTCAACGGTCTTTTGAATTACTTTGACATTTTCATCAATGCTTAAAGTTGTAGACTCACCTGTTGTGCCCACCGAAACAATACCGTGAGAGCCGGCTTGAATGTGATACTCCACTAATTTTTTTAAATCTTGGAAATCCACTTCACCGTGAGTCATTGGGGTTACTAAAGCAACAATGCTGCCGTGAAATAAAGGGGTTGCCATAATCATCTCCTGCATTTTTTATTATGATAAATATACTTCTGCTAGATTGCAAAATTCAGCTTAAATATGCAAGCACTTTTTTCAATTATTTAAAATTAATCATAAAGGCTCTTATCATCTTCATTTGGTCGCGTTTTAAAACGGCGATGTAGCCACATATATTGCGTTGGTGCATTCATAATTTCACGCTCTACCACTTTATTCATTAAGATGGCAGTATCCACTTCATTTTGACTCTGGCTGAAATCAACCGGAGGACTAATTTTAATTGTATAACCCGAATAATCTTCATTACGCATTGGACTGAACGGAATGACCACCGCATTAGGTGCAGAACGAATCAGCATATAGCTGCCTGCCGTTGTACAAGTATCTTCTACTGCAAAAAAAGGCACAAAAACACTATTTCTTCTACCATAATCGTGATCTGGTGCATACCAAATCATCTCGCCATTTTTCAATGCTCTAATCATCCCTCGAACATCTTTGCGATCAAGCATTGCTTTATTAGAACGGATTCTACCTCGAAACTGTATCCAATCTAATAACGGATTATCATTTGGGCGATAAACACCAATACCTTGATGATGCAAGCCAATAATCCTTGCACCAAGTTCTAAGGTTAAGAAATGTACGCCAACTAACAATACACCTTGATTGTTACCGGCACGTTGTTTTAAATATTCCCCACCTTCCACTTTTGACCATTTCAGAATGCGAGCATCAGACCAGAACCACGCCATACCGGTTTCGATAATCGCCATTCCCACCGACTTCATATTTTCTTGCACTAATTCTTCAACTTGCTCGGCAGAATAATGGGGGAAACAGAGTTCTAAATTACGGCGGGCAATTCTCATACGGCGTTTTCCAAAGCCTAACTTGGTAAATAAATTCCCTAAACCTAAACCGATTTTAACTAAAATAGGATAAGGCAAGCAGAGGATTAATTTAAAAATACCTAATCCAAGCCATAATCCCCAATATTTTGGATGTAAAAATTGTTTTTGAAACGGAGGTAGCTGTTTTTTCTCGCTCATCATCAAATCTCAGTTGTCTATTTATTAGCGATATTATAGCCAAAAATAGTTAAAAATGTTAAGTAGATCAAATTTTTAGAAATTTATTCCATTTTTCACTTGAATTTTTGGAGTGAACCGCATATTTTGATTACAAGATATCAACGGCAAAAAGCCTTAACTAAACAAGAGGAAAATGTTATGTCACTAAATATTTCAAGCAAACAAATGGACATTACCCCTGCAATCCGTACTCATATTGAGGAGCGTTTAGCTAAGTTAGAAAAATATCATACCCAGCTGATAAATCCACATTTTATGTTGATCAAGCAGCCGAATACCTTCCAAGTAGAAGCTACAATCGGTACACCTTTAGGCGACTTGGTTGCAAAATCAGAACACGAAGATTTATATAATGCTATTTTCGATGTGAAGAAAAAATTAGAAGGGCAATTAATTAAACTGAAAGAAAAACACGAACATTAATTTTCTTGATATTTTAAGGGCTAAATGAAAAATCATTTAGCCCTATTTTTTACTTTTTACAAGCGGTTCAATTTCTCTCATTTTTTGCAAAAAATCAGATAAATCTGACCGCTTATGTTATTTCACACGAAAGACTTTAACGTTGTTATAGCCGTTTTCTTTTAAGTAAAGTGCTTGCAGTTTACTCATCACACCACGCTGACAGTAAAGTAGGTAATTTTTGCTTTGATCTAACATCGCGAACTGGCTGGAGAGTTTATAAAATGGGAGTTCTTTGACTTCCACCCCTTCTAGGCTAAACGGTTTTTCATCCACTTCTTCAGGGCTACGGATATCTAAAATCACATCATTTTCGCTTAATTCTGTGGTTGTTTCTACCGATACTACTTCTTTCTCAGTTTGCTCGGCAATATCTCGGATATCTAAATAGCTCGCATTTTGCACCGCTTGCTCAAGGATCTCAAAGTTGAAGTTGCCTTCTTCCTCGATGATTTTGCTTTCAATCGCTTTTACCGTTGGATTTTTAGAAATCACACCACAAAATTCCGGCATTGATTTAGCGATGTCGTCCGTCCCGATCTCTTTCGCCATTGCAATGATCTGTTCTTTGTCGTGTGTGATAAGCGGACGTAAAACTAAAGTATCAGACGCTTTATCAATCAAACGTAAATTCGTAAGAGTTTGGCTCGAAACCTGCCCTAACGCTTCACCGGTAACGATAGCTTGAATATCGAAACGCTCGGCAATTTTGCTTGCCGCTCGAACCATCATACGCTTTAACACCACGCCCATTTGACCGTTATCGACTTTTTCTAAAATCTCGCCAACCACATTTTCAAAGTTAATCGCCACAAAGCGAACTTTGTGAGAAGTGCTGTAACGACTCCAAATGTGGTAAGCCATCTGTTTTACACCGATTTCGTGTGCCGCACCACCTAAATTGAAGAAACAGTAATGCACTCGAGAACCACGACGAATTAACATATAGCTCGATACGCCCGAATCAAAACCGCCAGAGATTAACGAAAGTACATCTTCTTGTGTACCAATTGGATAGCCACCTAAGCCTTCGTGGCGAGCTTTAATCAACAACATTTTGTCGTATTCAATATCAATACGTACCGTTACGTCAGGATCTTTTAATTTCACTTTGGCACTTTCAATACGTTGATTTAAACCACCGCCAACATAGCGTTCCACATCCAGCGAGCGGAAATCGTGCTTGCCTTTACGGCGAACACGCACGCTGAAGGTTTTGCCTTCTAACTCATCTTTTACTGCCGTATAAGTTTGCTCAAAAATATCGTGCATATCGGTGAAAGGGCTTTCTTCTACCTCTAAAATATGGTGAATGCCGGGCGTGCGTTTTAATAAATCTAAGACGATAGGGGCTTCTTCCGCCACTTTGGCACGCACTTCAATAAAATCCCAATTACGCACCACGGATACATTTTCCGTTTCTTTTAAAAGCACGTTGCGGATATTGGAGGTTAAAATTTTGATAAAGCGTTTACGCACTGAATCGCTTTTAATCATAATTTCAGGGAAAAGTTTGATAATAAATTTCATATAAAGTTAGTTTGTTCTCAAAAATGTGGGCTATTTTAGCTTTTTCTGGCTCAAAAGCCTAGAAATTCACAAAGAAAAATCCCCAATCCGAAAGAAGATTGAGGATTTGCAAAAAATGTCGGTTTTTAGACCGCTTGTAAATGGTTTTCGTAAGCCTGTAGAGTATTTTGCATTAGCATCGCCACTGTCATTGGACCAACGCCGCCCGGTACTGGAGTAACAAAGCTCGCTTTTTGCGAGGCAATGCTATATTCCACATCACCTTTTAATTTGCCGTCTGCCACACGATTAATGCCCACATCAATCACAATCGCCCCTTCTTTAATCCAATCACCTGGAATAAATTCAGGCTTACCTACCGCAACAACGAGAATATCTGCTTGGCGAACGTGGCTTTCTAAATCTTTAGTAAAGCGATGCGTAACTGTAACTGTACAACCGGCAAGCAACAATTCTAGTGCCATTGGGCGACCTACAATATTAGAAGCCCCAACAATCACAGCGTGCTGACCGTGTAAATCCACACCCGTAGTTTCAAGTAATTTCATCACGCCGTAAGGGGTGCAAGAACGTAAGGTCGGAATACGCTGAGCTAAACGCCCTACATTATAAGGGTGGAAACCGTCTACATCTTTATGCGGTGCGATTGCTTCAATGACTTTGGTTGAATCAATCTGCTTTGGCAAAGGTAATTGAACCAAAATGCCGTCCACGCACTCATCTTGATTAAGCTCTTCGATAAGTGAAAGTAATTCTGCTTCTGTTGTTTCTGCTGATAAATCGTAAGATTTCGATTCAATTCCAATTTCCCCACAACTTTTACGCTTGCTCCCGACATAAACTTGCGAGGCAGGATCAGCCCCGACTAAAATGACTGCAAGCCCCGGTTTACGTTTACCTTGCTGAACATATTGAGCGATTTTTTCACTAATTCCTTTTTTAATTTTTGAGGCAATTTCACTCCCCGAAATAATCTGTGCAGTCATTTTTATCTCCCGAAACATTAATTGGCGAAAACGTTTGCTATTCTCTCAAAAAATTTACTTTTTGATAAGCTAATTTTAAATAGCGGATAAAGTTCAATCACTTAAACAAACTTTAACAAAAAAAGATTGACTGTTAAATAAAGAATCTTATAATCATTCCATCATTTGTCGGCGAGTAGCGCAGCTTGGTAGCGCAACTGGTTTGGGACCAGTGGGTCGTAGGTTCAAATCCTATCTCGCCGACCACTTCTTTTTTATAAATCTCTGCGCCCTTAGCTCAGCTGGATAGAGCAACGCCCTTCTAAGGCGTGGGTCAAAGGTTCGAATCCTTTAGGGCGTGCCATTTAGTTCTATATCTAAAAACAATTTTATACTTATAGTAAACTAAATACTTTTAATATTTCATCAAAAATATAATTCTCAGCGTTGGAATAATTACTTTTCTTCAAACGGCATAGTGTTACCCGCCATAAGACAGGATCTTCAATTTTAACACTAACCAAATGTGGATCTTGATAATATTCCCCTGTTGCCAATGGAAGAATAGTTAAAATATCGGAATTAGATTTTGCCGTATAATATAGAAAATCCCAAGATGCCGATTCATAAACAATATCTGGGTGAATATTATATCTTTCAAAAGACTCCTTTAGGTGCTGATAAATCATAAAGGTTTTATCAAAAGTAACTATTTTCTCTTTATGCAGATCTTGCCAAGTAACACTTTTTTTCTGTGCTAAATGATGATTTGGGGAACAAAAGACGGACAATTCCGAGCGATAAATCTCAAAGGATTCAATAATTTTAGATGAAATATGCTCTGGGTATAGTAAAGTCGCAAAATTCACATTCCCCAATAATAATTCACTTTTTAATGAATACGCCCCCAACTCTTTTACCTCAAACTCAATTTGAGGGTTATTTAAAATCAGTTCCGGCAAAATTTTAGGAAAAATGATAGAAAGAATTAAAGGCGGAATACCAATGGAGATTTTCCCTGTAATTTCTTGCTTTTTCTTATGCAGATTTCGATTCATCTGGTGATATTTTTCAAGCAATTCCTTCGCATCTCGGTAATAGTTCTCACCAACATAGGTTAAACCACTGATTTTGCCATTTGCCCTTGTAAATAACGCAACATTTTCCTGATGTTCAAATTCATTGATCATCATACTTAAAGCGGGCTGAGAAATATAAAGATTTTGTGACGTCCGACTTAAATTGAAACCGTTCTCTACAATTCCAATAAAATAGCGTAAATGTTTGATATCCATTATTTCTCCCAACCAATCTCTATCTAGCAATTTTAGCAATCACTAAACACTCAAATCAAACTATAAAATTAATTTATAGATAAGTAAAAAAACTGTATTTTAAATTAACAAAACAAGCCACTACACTCTCTATCTAAAAGTAAGGTAGAAAGCATTCCAATTTAGGCTTTATGGGCATAATCTGTCGATTTACTTAAAGGTTATTGACCAACTTGCTCTTTTATCTGTAATCAATTTTTAACCTTATTTATAAATTCATTTTATCTTATAGGAGAGTGTTATGTCTAAATGTATTTCAATAGATAAGATCCGAACCCATTTCTTTGATGGTATGACCATAATGTCAGGTGGATTTATGGGGTGCGGGGCTCCCGAAATCATTATTAAAGAAATTTTAGATTTAGGAATTAAGGACATTACTCTGATTAGTAGCGATACAGCAATGATCGATACTGGAGTAGGTCCTTTAATTTTTAATGGGAGAGTGAAAAAACTCTACGCTTCACATATCGGTACAAACCCTGAAACCGGTAAACGTATGATTGCAGGTGAGATCGATATTGAGCTTTGCCCACAAGGTACGCTTGCAGAACGTATTCGTGCAGGTGGCGCAGGCTTAGGTGGTTTCTTAACGCCAACCGGTGTTGGCACAGTGGTAGAAGAAGGCAAACAAAAAATCACTATAGATGGTGTTGAATACTTACTTGAGCTACCACTAAAAGCTGATGTAGCCATTATTAAAGCAGATATAGCCGATGAAAGTGGCAACTTAGTTTTTGCGGGGGCTGCTCGCAACTTTAACCCAATGATGGCATTAGCTGCAAAAACCGTGATCGTGCAAGCCACAAAAATCGTGAAAGTAGGTGAAATTGATCCGAATTTAGTAATGACCCCTGCGGCGGTTGTGGACTACATCGTACAAGGATAATGGAAGGAGAATAACAATGAATGCTAAAGAAATTATTGCCCGTCGTATTGCCCTAGAGTTTAAAAACGGAGATATCGTTAATCTTGGTATTGGTTTACCCACTATGGTAGCGAACTACGTGCCAAGTGATATTTCCATCACTCTGCAATCTGAGAATGGCTTTTTGGGCTTGGCTGCCTTTGATCCTGAAAATCCTGATGAAAACATCGTCAATGCTGGTGGTCAACCTTGTTCAATCCAAGCCGGTGGTATGTTCTTTGATAGTAGTTACTCATTCGCTCTCATCCGTGGTGGTCATGTCGATGCTTGCGTATTGGGTGGTTTAGAAGTCGATCAAGAGGCAAACCTAGCCAACTGGATGGTACCGGGGAAAATGGTTCCTGGAATGGGGGGAGCGATGGATTTAGTAACCGGAGCTCGTCGGGTCATTATTGGAATGGAACATTGTGCTAAAACCGGTGCTTCAAAAATCTTGAAAAAATGCACGCTACCTTTAACCGCACGTAATAAAGTCCATCTAGTGGTTACCGAACTTGCGGTATTTGAATTTATCGACGGTAAATTAACTCTAACTGAAATTGCCGAAGGCTGTGATTTAGAGACTGTTAAAGCTAAAACCGAAGCAGAATTTATTATTTCTCCAAACTTAAAAACAATGCCACTCGCAGGCTTATAAAGTAGCAAGCGGTCAATTTTAGTAAAAAATTTGCAAAAACAGACCGCTTTTAAATGAGATTTATCCTAATAAAAGGAAAGATATAGTATGAAAAATGTCGTTATTGCAAGTGCGGTACGTACCGCTATCGGTAGTTTTGGTGGTTCTTTAGCCGGTGTATCCGCAGTTGAGCTGGGTACAAGTGTCATTAAGTCAGCGATTGAAAAATCAGGTATTGATATTGGTATCGTTGATGAAGTGATTATGGGTAATGTTTTGCAAGCAGGTCTTGGACAAAATCCTGCTCGTCAAGCGTTATTACGAG
>NZ_JBXGGI010000017.1:0-37235 GCF_056854775.1 Mannheimia sp. | reverse complement strand
TCTGCCTCTGCTTTCTCTTTAGCTGCTTTTTCGGCTGCTAAACGCTCTGCTTCGGCTTTCTCTTTCGCTGCTTTTTCTGCCGCTAAACGCTCTGCTTCCGCTTTTTCTTTTGCTGCTTTTTCGGCTGCTAAACGTTCCGCTTCCGCTTTCTCTTTCGCTGCTTTTTCTACTGCTAAACGCTCCGCTTCTGCTTTCTCTTTTGCTGCTTTTTCGGCTGCTAAACGTTCTGCCTCTGCTTTCTCTTTAGCTGCTTTTTCGGCTGCTAAACGCTCTGCTTCGGCTTTCTCTTTCGCTGCTTTTTCTTTAGCAGCCTTGTCCTTCGCTGCCTTCTCAGCTACGGCTTTATCGGCTTGTTGTTGAGTGGTTTGCGGTTTAGCATTCGGTTTTGTTGCATTGTTTGAGTTGCCACCGGAGCCGCCACTACCACAAGCCGTTAAACTCAATAAAATCAAACTTGCTAATGTTACTTTTTTGATAGACATAGAATGTTCCTTTTGTAAGATAAAAGATGATTTTTGTGTTTAAAACACATGCAGATTGTACAAAAAAAAAACAATTCGTCATCAAGTACTTTTTTCATTTTTTTAATGATTTTTTTATTAAATTCATCTCAAATTATTCTACAATGGTAGAGATAGTTATCCAGCTTAAATACAAGCGGTGATTTTTTCTCAATTTTTTACAAAAGGAGCTCATTATGTCTGAAATTTCAACTCTCGCCCCTCAACTGCTCTGGCAATGGTTTGATAAAGTGTGTGCTATTCCCCACCCCTCTTATCACGAAGAGGAATTGGCTGAATTTATTGTAAATTGGGCAAAATCGAAAAATTTCTTTGTAGAGCGTGATGAAGCTGGTAACGTGTTAATCCGTAAGCCTGCAACGGCAGGAATGGAAGATCGTGCCGTCATTGCCCTACAAGCTCATTTAGATATGGTGCCACAAGCCAATGCCGGCACAGTTCACGATTTCAAAAAAGACCCAATCCAGCCTTATATTGACGGTGAATGGGTGAAAGCGAAAGGTACAACACTTGGGGCTGATAACGGCATTGGTTTAGCTTCGTGCTTAGCGGTGTTAGATAGTGATGATTTAGCCCACCCAACCATTGAAGTGCTGCTCACAATGACGGAAGAAGCGGGAATGGAAGGGGCGATTGGTTTACGCCCGAACTGGCTGACTGCCGATATTATGATTAATACTGACACCGAAGAAAATGGTGAAATTTATATCGGCTGTGCCGGTGGCGAAAATGTGAATATAACGCTTCCTGTTTTCTTAGTGCCACATCAGCAAGATACGGCTCTTAGCTTTACGCTTAAAGGCTTACAAGGCGGGCATTCAGGTTGCGATATCCACACAACTCGAGCAAATGCGATTAAAGTTTTTGCTCGTATTTTGGAAGAAGCTTACAACGAAGTGGAATTTCAAATTTCCGCTGTTCAAGGTGGCTCTGTGCGTAACGCTATTCCACGTGAAGCTCACGCAACACTGATTGTTTCTGCAGAAAATAAGGAAAAATTGACCGCTTGTTTAACCCAAACTGCCGAGCAATTAAAAACAGAACTCAGAATTGCAGAGCCAAACTTCCAATTTTTCATTGAAGAAGCTGACGTGCCTGAACAAGCATTCGACCCGGCAAGTACCGCACGTGTAATTCACTTCATTAACGCTCTGCCAAATGGTGTGGTGCGTAATAGCGATGTTGTGGAAAATGTGGTGGAAACTTCATTAAGCATTGGCGTGCTGAGTACCAAAGAGAGCGATGTAAAAGCGACTATTCTCGCTCGTTCTTTAATTGAAGGGGGCAAAGCCGATATTCGCAGTAAAATTCGCTCATTAGCTACTCTTGTGGGAGCGGAGGTTGATTTTTCCGGCAATTATCCGGGCTGGGAACCAAATCCAGATTCAAAAATCACCCCATTAACCAAAGCGATTTATGATGATATTTTAGGTTATGAATCTCAAATTAAAGTTATTCACGCAGGTTTAGAATGCGGTTTAATCAATAAAATCTATCCTAATATGGATTTTGTGTCGATTGGACCAACTATTCTCAACGCCCACTCACCAGATGAAAAAGTGCATATTCCAGCGGTGGAAACGTATTGGAAGTTATTAACTCGTTTGCTCTCACAAGCACCGAGTAAATAAGTCTATAGGGTAAGTAAATATGCTTACCCTTAATTTTTTCCATATCCTTAACATTGCTTATGTTTTACAAACGTTTTACAATAAATATAAAAAGGGGAAGAAATTATGGCAAACTTGAATATTCGTATTGACGATAATGTTAAGCAACAAGCCTTTTTAGCTTTCGATAATTTGGGTATTAGCCCATCGGATGCTATCCGTACATTTTTAGCTTATGTGGCAGATACAGGTAAAATGCCGATTAAGCAAATTATTGTTTCAGATGAAGATGCCGAATTGTATAACATCGTGAAGAAAAGACTAAATGAACCAGAAAAAATCAAAAATACGACACTCGATGAGCTATTTTCATAAGGCGTTATTATGGTTTATTCTATTAAAGTTCACGAAGATTTTGTTGCAGAACTAAATAAACTTGATCCTACTATTAAGCAACAGCTACGTAAAAAACTAGATAAAGTCGTTGAAAATCCTCATATTCCCAAGAATCGCTTAAGTGGCGAACTGCATAATTGCTACAAAATCAAATTAAGAAAAGCAGGTGTTCGGCTTGTTTATCAGGTTAATGATGATGAAATCTATATTTTATTACTGACAGTTGGCAAACGTGAAGATAATGAAGTATATGATACAGCGTTAAAACGAGTGTAAAATCCGTTATAAAATTAACCGCTCTTGCTATACCAAATCTATTTTATATTACACAAAAGGCGAACTATCAGTTCGCCCTAAGTCTATTTATTCAACTTTATAAATATCTTCCCCATTTCGTCTGGTTTTAAGCAAACGTAAAATCCAAACATATTGCTCCGGGTTTTTCTTCACAAAATATTCAATCACTCGGTTCATTTCTCGGGCAGATTGAACAGGATCGCCTGAAAATTCAAGTGGTGGTAAAATTTCCATTTCATATTTTGCTTTTTCGGCATTATAGATTGAGAACATTGGAATCACTTCCGCGTTAGCTACCCTCGCCATTTTATTTAAACCGGGAAGAGTGGCTTTTTCAGTTGCGAAGAAATCTGCGTACACACTTAATTCTTCACCAAAATCTTCATCCGGAAGGAAATAACCGACATCGCCTTTGCGTACATCCGCTAAAAAGGCTTTAATACCATTTTGCCGAGTATGAATTCTTCCACCTAAACGCTCTCGGGTAATGTTCCATAGCCAATCGACTAACGCATTGCGGTGTGGATTGTACATTGAGGTCATCGGATAACCTAACGAGAACATTGCCACGCCCGCCATATCAATAGACCAAGTATGTGGCACAAGCATTATCACGTTTTTACCACTCTCTTTGGCTTTTACTACGTGTTCAAAGCCTGTAAATTCACAACGTTTTTGCAAATAAGCAACAGGGCGAATAGCCGTTTCACCAATCGCTAACATTGTTTGAGCCACTGTGATAAACATTTTTTCAACTACATCTTCCCGTTTTTGCTCACTCCACTGCGGAAAGCAATAGCGTAAGTTTACTTTTGCCCGATGATAGCCTTTTTTATTTTTCTTTTTGAGATATTTATAGGCAGTTCTTCCCACAAAAGCAGAAAATTTATCTCTTATTCCTGCCGGCACATACGCCAAAATCACAAGTCCCAATACGCCTAACCACACCACCCAATACTTTGGGTGGAGAAAAGACCATAGGAATTTGTGAGTGTAACCGTCTTGAGCGGTAATTCTTGTCATTCTGTATTCCTCAATATTATTGTTACTTTCTTTATCAACAGAGATGAATAACGCTAGATAAATTCCCCTCTTTAGCAAAGAGGGGTTAGGGGAGATTTGGCAGTAGTAATAACCGAAGTCAGATGGTAATCAGAATATCAATTTATCTATTAGGAGAACTTTATTATCTTATTTTCTCCGCAAAGATATTCTGTCAAATCTCCCCCTCCCCTCTTTTCTAAAGAGGGGTGTTAGATCTTCATAGAGTTACGCTAAAAGAAGGTAACAAAACCCTACCTCTTATCAATAATATTCTTCACCGCCAATATCACCCCAAGCCCAATAAAGGCTCCCGGCGGTAAAATCGCAAGTAACAATCCTGAATCAATATGTAATACATCAATATAGAGTGCTTTTGCCCAGTTGCCGAGTAATAAATCTAAACCGTAGAAAAGCGTTCCATTACCGATAATCTCACGCAATGCCCCCAGCACCACAAGGCTTAAGGTCATTCCTAGCCCCATTGAAAAACCATCAAAGGCGGAGAATTTTACTTCATTTTTCGAAGCATAGGCTTCTGCTCGCCCGATAACAATACAGTTGGTAACAATCAACGGAATAAAAATACCTAGCGATTGATACACAGGGAATGCAAAGGCATTCATTAGAAGCTGTACTGCCGTTACAACGGTTGCGATAATCATCACATAAACCGGAATGCGGATATCGTGCGGCGTGATTTTACGGAAAAGCGAAACGGTTACATTAGTAAAAATCAGCACAAACATTGTCGCTAAGCCTAAACCTAACGCATTGGTTACGCTGTTTGAAACCGCCAGCAACGGGCAAAGCCCTAATAATTGGACTAACGCACCGTTATTTTTCCATACACCATCGGTAAACAGATCTCGCCAAACAGCCACCTGTTTGGGCTCTATCTCAATATTGGTTACAGGGATTTGGTTTTCTCTTTCCATTTTATACCCTATTTACAATCTTTAAATTGGTCGATCATTTGCGGATTTTGTGCAAGCTCTGTGAGAGCCCATTTTGCACTTTGGCGGATATTATTCACTACTGCACGAGGCGTAATGGTCGCACCAGTGAATTGGTCAAATTGTCCGCCATCTTTTTTCACATTCCATTCTGCTTCATTTTCTAAGCTAAAATGTTTATTAGTGAAAGATAAAATCCAGTCTGACACACGAGTTTCAATTTTATCACCCAAGCCCGGCGTTTCTTTATGTTCTAGCGTGCGTACACCTAACAGATTACCGTTTGGCTCTATACCCATTAATAATACGATATTGCCTGAATAACCGTCCGGAGCTGTACTTTGAATTAAGTAAGCGGTCGTTTTTTCCGATTTTTTTGCAATATAAATGCGGTTCAGATAAGGAGCATTTTCAAGCTGAAGCAGTTTACAACTGCCTAATACATCATTGTCAAAAAGGCTTCTCGGCACAACTTCTTCTAATAATTTACGTTGCTGCATTGCCGTTACATCGTCAATTCTGCCTTTAGTAAGCAGATACACACCGGTGGAAACTGCGGTACTTAACAACGCAATCAAGCCTAAAATTAAGGCATATTTTAACGTGATTTTTGAGGTATTCATTATTTTCTATCCAATTTCGTACCGTAAAGTCTTGGTTGTGTATAGTGGTCGATTAAAGGTACGCAGATATTTGCCAATAATACGGAAAACGCAATTGCATCAGGATAATTGCCGTAATAGCGGATCACATAAAGCAAAACGCCGACCAACGCCCCGAAAATCAGTTTTCCTCTTGGGGTAATAGAAGCACTGACAGGATCAGTGGCAATAAAAAACGCCCCAAACATCATCGCACCACTGAATAAATGGCTGACAAAATGAAGATATGCTTGATCTGTTACCAACTCAGTTATACCACTTAAAACGATAAAGGCAGCAAGCATTGAAACAGGAATTTGCCAATGGATAATTCGCTTATAAATCAGCACAAGTCCACCTAATAAAAAGGCAATATTCAGTTGTAGCCAGCCTGTTGCAAATAATCCGTTAAAAATCGGCGTATTCATTACAGCATCGAAACCAGATTTGGCTAAGCTACTTTTCATACTGTCTAACGGTGTGGCTTGTGCGATGCCATCAACACTATTCACCAGTTGATGAAGACTAAAACCATCACTGGTTACTCCACTGAAAATTAATGAAATTGCATCACTAAATGTAGGTGGCTCATTTAACAAATCAATCGGCACAATCCAAGAAGTCATCTGTACAGGGAAAGAAACCAATAATAAGGCATAACCAATCATTGCAGGGTTAAACAGATTCTGCCCTAAGCCGCCATAGCTATGTTTTGCTAATAAAAGAGCGGCAATAATGCCAATGATGATGATCCAATAAGGAGCATAAGGAGGAATCGACATTGCTAAAATCAATGCGGTTAAAATGCCCGACATATCCGCTAAATAGAAAGCGGTCGTTTTTTTACGTAATTTTGCAACTCCAATTTCAATGATAATTGCTAAAACTACCGCAATCACAATTTGAATTAGCACCCCGAAACCGAAATAGTAAAGTTGAACCCCAAGTGCGGGCAACATCATCGCAATAACCCACAGCATAAAATTTGCTGTAAGATTGCTTGAATGGGTATGTGGGGAACTTACAATTTTGAACATTAATATAAGCCTTTTTATAAAAAATAAGAAAAGATCTAATTAAACCTTTGGCAAATTCAAATTAAACCGAATTGCTAATAAGCGGATAATAATAACGGTGAAAACAGTGGCAAGATAAACCCAATCACTTTCTAGCCCAAATGAATTTGCCATCACAAAAATCACACCACCAATCAAGCTTGCCGTTACATAAACTTCTTTTTGTAGCACAATCGGCACTTCATTGCGTAAAATATCTCGAATCACGCCGCCGAAACAACCGGTAACACCGCCCAGTGCCACACAAATTAATGGGTGAAGCCCAAAATCTAAGCCTTTTTGTACCCCAATCACCGTAAATACACCAAGCCCAATCGCATCAAATACCAACAAGCCTGTTTGCCAACTTTTGCGGGAAATTTGATTGCGGAAAATCGCCGTAATTACTACTGCCAAGCTAATCATCAGTACATAAATCGGCTGCTTCATCCAAAATACCGGAGTTGAGCCAATCATCATATCCCTCAATGTTCCACCACCTACGCCTGTTACAAACGCTAAAATAAACATTCCGAAAATATCCATTTTGTGCTGGCGAGCCGCAATTGCCCCTGAAATGGCAAACACGATTGTACCGATTAAATCCTGAATAAACAGGAACGACCAAGGCAGTGGTGGAATTAGCTCACTAAACATCTTTTTGCTCCTGTTCAGCTTGCTTACGAGCTTTGGCTCGAGCAATTGCAGCAGCTACAGCGGCTTTGCGTGGATCGGTTTCCACATTTTCTGTAGGTTCAGGCGAATTGCAATTCGCCCCTACAGTTGCAATATTTTCTGCTTTTTCAACCGCTTGTTGAGCTTCTTTTTTCGCTTTGGCTCTGGCAAGGGCGGCAGCAACCGCCGCTTTGCGTGGATCGGTTTCCACATTGTTTGTTGTTTCGGGCGAATTACTGTTCTCCACTACAGGATCTTTCTGAGCCTCTTTTTTCGCTTTGGCTCGAGCAAGTGCTGCGGCAACTGCAGCTTTGCGAGGGTCAGTTTCAGCATTATCTGTGGCTTCAGTTTCAGTGTTTACAATATTTTCTGCTTTTTCGACCGCTTGCTCTGCCTGTTTAGCTAAACGTCTGGCTTTGCGTTGTGCCATTAAATCGCTATTATCAGGCTCACCGTTAGATTTTACTTGCACTTCTACCAATGTTTCTTGAGTGGTTTCAGCTGCTTTTTTCGCTTTCAAGCGTTCAAGAGCTGCTTTTACAGGATCAACGCCACCTGCATTTGCCACTTCTTCACGGCGTTTTTCAGCCGCTTGGGTAATTCGAGCCGTTCTTGCATCTCGTTCTTTTTGTAAACGGGCTTCTCTTGCTTCAAAACGGATTTTAGCTTCTTCCGCCTTGCGAGCTTTTTCTTCAATTTCATTGATTTTCGCTTTTTCTTGGCGGAAATACTGAATAAGTGGAATATAGCTTGGGCAAACATAGGCACAAACGCCACACTCAATACAAGCATCCAAATTGTACTCTTTAGATTTGTCGTGATCTTCAGCTCTGGCAAACCAATAAAGCTGCTGTGGTAATAACCCCACAGGGCAAGCATCAGAGCAGCTTGAGCAGCGAATGCAACTACGTTCAGGCTCCGGTGGTGCGTATTCAAAATGATCAGGAGCAATCAAGCAATTTACGGTTTTGGTTACAGGAGCTTGCAATGAAGGCAAAATAAAGCCCATCATTGGTCCGCCCATAAACACAGGAAAACGCTTGTCGGCTTGGTAGTCCACTTGTTCTAACAAATGCTGAATTGGTGTACCGAGCCTTGCCCACACATTGCCTTTGTTGCGGATTTTGTCGCCAGTCAGAGTAACCACTCGCTCAATTAACGGCTCGTCATCAATAATCGCACGTTTAACGGCATACGCTGTGCCGACATTGTGCATTACAATACCCATTTGAATCGTGCGTTGCCCTGCCGGAATTTCAAGCCCTGTCAAAACTTGGATTAGCTGATCAGATGCCCCGGACGGATATTTAGTCGGAATGGCTCGCACAAACATATCATTTGAACCTTTCAAGGCTTCTTCTAGTGCTTTAATGGCGTGCGGTTTGTTGTCCTCAATCGCAATTACCACTTCTTCGGGGCGAAGCACATAACGCAAGATCCGAATTCCTTCAATCAGATCTTGCGTACAATCTTGCATTAAGCGGTCATCACAAGTGATGTAAGGTTCACATTCCGCCCCGTTAATCACAAGCAATTTACAGCGTTTATCCGCAAAGCTTAATTTTGTTGCAGTTGGGAATACCGCACCGCCTAAACCTGCAATACCATATTGGTAAACTTTTTGGATAATTTGATCGCTTGTAAGACTTAGGAAATCCTCTATCGGCTGGCGTTCTACCCACTCATCTTTGCCATCGGTTTCGATGATAATCGTCATTTCAGGTAAGCCCGAAGCGTGGGTGGAAACATAAGGCTCAATGCCAATCACTCGTCCTGATGTTGGGCTATGTACCGGAAGCTGACGGTAGTTATCACCTTTAGTGAGCGGTTGCCCTTTTAGCACCAAATCGCCCACTTTTACTAATAGTTCTCCCGCCCAACCGGAATGCTGAACCAGCGGCACATAGAAAAAGCGAGGTAAATTGAGGGTTCGAATCGGCTTACTATTAGATTGATCTTTATTTTCCATCGGGTGAATACCACCCGGGAAATCCCATAACTTGCCGCTTTCTTTGTTTTGGCGGATACGCTCAATCACTAAGTTAGGATTGCTCATTCTTCCCTCCGCCTGTTACCAATTTTTTCTGTAATTCTGTTGTATTTACCACAGGAATAATTAAATTTTGGTCAAATTTCCAATTCCACGAGTTCGTGGTTTGTTTAACCGGGATCATTTCAATACAGTTAGTTGGGCAAGGGGCAACACAAAGCTCGCAACCTGTACAGAGATCAGGAATGATCGTGTGCATTGCTTTGTTCGTACCGATAATGGCATCAACAGGACAAGCCTGAATACATTTAGTACAACCAATGCAAAGATCTTCAATCACAAAAGCTACTTTGACTTCGGGCTCTTCCATTCCCTCCATTGGCGGTACTTCAACCCCTAATAGCTCGGCAAGATTAACCACCAAAGGTCGTCCACCCGGTACACATTTTGTAATGACATCACCATTAGCAATCGCTTCTGCGTAAGGTTTACAACCCGGATAACCGCATTGCCCGCATTGGCTCTGCGGTAATAAAGCATCAATTTGTTCAACAATCGGATCGGCTTCAACTTTTAGTTTAATTGAGGAATAGCCCAAAATCGCCCCGAAAATCAGTGCGATAAAAGCGATAGCGATAAGAATATAAGCAATAATTGGTAAATCAAGCATTAGAGTTTCACCAATCCTGTAAAGCCCATAAAGGCAAGCGACATCAAGCCTGCGGTAATTAAGGCGATAGATGCTCCTTGGAATGGACGAGGCACATCAGCAGCAGCTAAACGTTCACGCAGAGCGGCAAATAATACCAAAACAAGCGAGAACCCAGCTGCGGCACCGAAACCATAAAGTACGGATTCCACTAGGTTATTAGATAAATTCACGTTTAATAACGCCACCCCAAGCACCGCACAGTTAGTAGTAATCAGCGGTAAGTAGATGCCTAATAAGCGATAAAGAGTCGGGCTGGTTTTATGGACGATCATTTCTGTTAGCTGAACAATCACCGCAATCACCAAAATAAACACCAAGGTTCTTAAAAACTCGGCATTGAGCGGCTCAAGCAGGTAAGTTTCCACCAAATAGGCAGAGAGCGAGGCAACCGTCAAAACGAAAGTGGTGGCAAGCCCCATTCCGATTGCGGTTTCTACCTTTTTCGACACCCCCATAAACGGACAAAGCCCTAGAAATTTCACCAGAACAAAGTTGTTGATTAGGGCGGTGCTGATGACTAACAGAATATAATCGACCATAACATCCACAAAATTAAACATACAAGCGGTCAAAAACGCATTTTATTTTGCAAAAAACAGAGAAAACCTGACCGCTTGTTAAAGTAGCTCATTAAAATAAACGTGATATTATCCCCTGTTTTTACTTCATTCACAATAAAAAATCAGAGGTACTTTTTTAAGCGAAAAACCACCCTATATTTCAAGCTAAAATTCAAGTAAAATAAGGCGAATTTTTTTGTGAGGAATACGAACAATGTCAAGTCAATTTGTTTATACGATGCACCGAGTCGGCAAAGTTGTGCCACCGAAGCGTCATATTCTTAAAGATATTTCTTTAAGCTTCTTCCCGGGTGCAAAAATCGGGGTTTTAGGTTTAAACGGTGCGGGTAAATCCACTTTATTACGCATTATGGCAGGTGTGGATAAAGAGTTCGAAGGTGAAGCTCGCCCACAACCGGGTATTAAAATCGGTTATTTACCGCAAGAGCCAAAACTCGATCCACAACAAACCGTGCGTGAAGCGGTTGAAGAAGCGGTTTCAGAAGTGAAAAATGCATTAACTCAATTAGATGAAGTTTATGCAATGTATGCAGACGAGAATGCCGATTTCGACAAGTTGGCAGCGAAACAAGCGGAACTTGAGGCGATTATCCAAGCCCACGATGGTCATAACTTAGATAACCAATTAGAACGTGCGGCAGACGCATTACGCTTGCCGGACTGGGACTCTAAAATCGAGCATTTATCAGGTGGTGAACGTCGCCGTGTGGCACTTTGCCGTCTGTTGCTCGAAAAACCAGATATGTTGTTGTTAGACGAACCGACCAACCACTTGGATGCAGAGTCTGTGGCATGGTTAGAACGTTTCTTACACGATTACGAAGGTACTGTTGTGGCAATTACCCACGATCGTTACTTCTTAGATAACGTTGCCGGCTGGATCTTAGAGCTTGACCGTGGTGAAGGTATCCCTTGGGAAGGCAACTACTCTTCTTGGTTAGAGCAAAAAGAGAAACGCTTGGCACAAGAGCAAGCAGCGGAATCGGCTCGTCAAAAATCAATTGAGAAAGAGTTGGAGTGGGTGCGCCAAAATCCAAAAGGTCGCCAAGCGAAAAGCAAGGCACGTATGGCTCGCTTTGACGAACTTAACAGCGGCGAATATCAAAAACGTAACGAAACCAACGAACTCTTTATTCCACCTGGTCCACGTTTAGGTGATAAAGTAATTGAGGTGAAAAATTTAACCAAATCTTACGGCGAACGTACTTTAATTGATGATCTCTCATTCAGCATTCCGAAAGGGGCGATTGTTGGTATTATCGGGGCAAACGGTGCAGGTAAATCCACACTATTCCGTATGCTTTCAGGGCAAGAGCAACCAGACAACGGTTCAATCGTGATGGGCGAAACCGTAGTATTAGCATCTGTAGATCAGTTCCGTGATGCAATGGACGATAAGAAAACCGTGTGGGAAGAAGTATCAAACGGACAAGATATTTTAACCATCGGCAACTTTGAGATCCCAAGCCGTGCTTACGTTGGACGTTTCAACTTCAAAGGCGTGGATCAGCAAAAACGTGTCGGCGAATTATCAGGCGGTGAACGTGGTCGTTTACACTTAGCGAAACTTCTACAACGTGGCGGTAACGTGTTGTTACTGGACGAACCGACCAACGATCTTGACGTGGAAACTCTGCGTGCGTTGGAAAATGCGATCTTAGAATTCCCGGGCTGTGCAATGGTTATCTCGCACGACCGCTGGTTCTTAGACCGTATCGCCACCCACATTTTAGATTACGGCGATGAAGGTAAAGTAACCTTCTACGAAGGTAACTTCTCCGACTACGAAGAGTGGAAGAAGAAAACCTTTGGTGAAGCTGCTACTCAGCCGCATCGTGTGAAATACAAACGAATTGCGAAATAAAGCGTAATAAACTAAAAAAGCTCAAATCTGCCATCAGATTTGAGCTTTTTCATATCTCTATGTATAAAAATAGAATTTATTTTTTACACGGAGAAACCGCTTCAATAATAGAAATGCCCATAAAGGTCGCATTTTCACATACAGGACCTGAACCATCGTGTCCACGCACACCTGTACAAGCGGCTAATGTTGCAACAACAGATACAACTGCAAAAATTTTCATTATATTTTTCATATTTTGTCTCCTTTAAAATTAAAGCTTTTATATTATATTAAAAATCATCTTTTAACGAAAGCAATTTAACCACATTCAATGTATGGTTTTTGTGCATTTAATCTACTTTTAAAACTCAAAGTAAAAATTTCTCTACAAGCGGTTCAATTTTGGTAAAATTTTACAAGATCAAATTATAGAAAGGGAAAATATGACAGAAGAAAAAATTATTCGCCAAGTGGTTCTGGATACTGAAACCACAGGAATGAATATGGCAGGTGGACCGCCACAAATTGGGCATAATATTATCGAAATCGGAGCGGTTGAAGTGATTAACCGCCGTTTGACCGGGCGAACTTACCACGTTTATATCAAGCCACCACGTGAAGTCGATGAAGAAGCGATTGCAGTTCACGGAATTACCAATGAATTTTTGCAGGATAAACCTGTTTTTGCTGACATCGCCGATGAGTTTTTAGATTTCATCAAAGGAGCTGAGCTGATTATTCATAATGCCCCCTTCGACGTGGCGTTTATGGATCAGGAATTTTCTTATCTGCCTAATCCTCCGGCTAAAACATCTGAAATGTGTACAGTTACCGATAGCCTACAAATGGCACGTAAGATGTATCCGGGTAAGCGAAATAATTTAGATGCTTTGTGCGACCGTTTAGGCATTGATAACAGCAAGCGTGTACTTCACGGAGCTTTGCTGGATGCGGAGATCCTAGCCGATGTTTTCTTGATGATGACCGGCGGGCAAATTTCATTATTAGGCGAAGAAGAAGTAGAAACGACATCGGCTGTTGTCGATAGTGAAGAAGAATTTTCAGCAATTACACTAAATGCAGATGACGCTATTATTCTTAAAGCCAATACTGAAGAGGAAGAATCGCATTTGGCATTATTAAAGCTGATTGAAAAGAAATCGAAAGGAAATTGTCTTTGGACAAAAACAATGACTGAAGAAGCAGAAATCTTAAATTAATTCAAAAAATAAACCCAGCACTAGGCTGGGTCTATTTTTATCTTTATTACTGATTACTCAGCAACAACGTTTACTGCTACAGTTGCATTCACTTCAGGGTGTAAGTGAATTTTAACTTGGTGTTCGCCTGTTGTACGAAGTGGACCTTCGCCTAAACGAACTTCAGATTTAGCAACTTCAACGCCTGCTGCAGTTAATGCTTCAGCGATGTCTTTTGCAGAGATAGAACCGAATAAACGACCATCATCACCTGCTGTTGCAGATACTGATACAGCTGCAATTTCAGCAATTTTAGCTGCACGAGCTTGTGCTGCATTTAATGCATCAGCTGCTTTCGCTTCTAATTCTGCACGACGAGCTTCGAAGTGAGCAATGTTAGCTGCTGTTGCCATAACTGCTTTACCTTGTGGGATTAAGAAGTTACGCGCAAAACCAGATTTAACTGTTACTTGGTCGCCCACAGAACCTAAGTGAGCAACTTTGTCTAATAAAATAACTTGCATTGTACTCTCTCCTGATTATTGGTGGTTATCAGTATATGGAAGTAACGCAAGGTAGCGAGCGCGTTTGATTGCACGAGCTAATTGACGTTGATACTTCGCACGAGTACCAGTAATACGGCTAGGAACAATCTTGCCGCTTTCAGAAATGTAGTTCTTTAATGTAGCGATATCTTTGTAATCGATTTCAACAACATTTTCCGCTGTGAAACGGCAGAACTTACGACGACGGAAATAACGTGCCATTTGGCTTCTCCTGATCTATAAATTCAATTTGTTCGGTGTGTAAAACTAATTGGTTTAAACCGTTGTAGTCTTTGTGAGTATGGATAAAACCTTTGATTCTCACATTTTCACCGAGCTTGATTTGTTGGGTTAAATAACTAAATTGATTGCCTGCTAAAATCACTTGGATTTTACACCACGCCTGACGTTCTAAATTCACTTCAATTTGATTTGAACGATGTTCCAACCAAAAACTGTAATGTGGAACTCCTAGCGGGCTTAGGCTCTGTTTAACTAAGCTGGCAACTTTGCCACTTAAAATTAAACAATTTTCAACAGACAAATTATTCGCCTGCTTCTTCTACTTCAACTTCTGCTGCTTCAACAGGTTTACGCTCTTCACGTGCTTTTAACATTGGAGACGCTTCTGTTACCGCCGCTTTAGTGTGAACGATTAAGTTACGAAGAACCGCATCGTTGTAGCGGAAGTTAGTTTCTAACTCATCGATTACGCTTTGTGGCGCTTCTACATTCATTAACACATAGTGTGCTTTGTGAAGTTTGTTGATTGGGTATGCTAATTGACGACGACCCCAATCTTCTAAGCGATGAACTTGACCGCCAGCTTCTTTAACAGATGCTGTGTAACGCTCAATCATTGCCGGTACTTGTTCGCTTTGGTCCGGGTGAACCATAAAAACGATTTCGTAGTGACGCATTGACTATCCTTACGGGTTAGCAGCCTCCAACTTTAGCCAGTCACCAACTTGTGGAAGCAAGGATTAAAAAACGGATGTGACTGAACAGCGGAATTATACGGAAAAAAGCCTATTTTGCAAGCAACAATTCATCTTTTTGCAAAAAATTGAGTAAAAACGACCGCTTGTCATCAAACAAATAAATAAAGTACAATACGCAAACGTTTGCTTTTTTATTTTATCAAGGAATTATATGAACATTTTAATTATCGGCAACGGTGGGCGTGAGCACGCTCTTGCGTGGAAAGTCCGCCAATCTCCATTAGCAGACAAGGTTTTTGTTGCTCCGGGTAATGCAGGAACTGCAACCGAAAACGGTATTGAAAATGTAGCAATTTCCGGCACGGATTTACCTAATCTTGTTGCCTTTGCCAAAGAACAGGAGATCGGCTTAACTATCGTTGGTCCTGAAGCTCCGCTCGTTGCCGGTGTGGTTGATGCTTTCCGTGCCAATGGTTTAAAAATTTTTGGTCCAACCCAAGCTGCTGCACAGTTAGAAGGCTCAAAAGCCTTTACTAAAGATTTCTTGGCTCGCCATAATATTCCGACTGCTGAATACCACAACTTCACCGAAGTTGAACCGGCACTTGCCTACTTAAAAGAAAAAGGTGCTCCGATTGTGATTAAAGCGGACGGTTTAGCCGCAGGCAAAGGCGTAATTGTGGCAATGACCTTACAAGAAGCCGAAGATGCTGTGCGTGATATGCTTTCAGGTAACGCCTTTGGGGAAGCCGGCAGCCGTGTGGTAATCGAAGAATTTTTAGACGGCGAAGAAGCGAGCTTTATCGTGATGGTGGACGGCAAAAATGTGGAGCCGATGGCAACCTCGCAAGACCACAAACGTGTGGGTGAAGGCGATAAAGGTTTAAACACCGGCGGAATGGGGGCTTATTCACCGGCTCCGGTTGTAACCGCTGAAATTCACAACCGTGTGATGGAAGAAATCATCTACCCAACCGTGCGTGGAATGGCGAGTGAAAATAATCCATACACCGGCTTTTTATACGCAGGTTTGATGATTATGCCAAACGGTCAGCCGAAAGTGATTGAATTTAACTGCCGCTTTGGTGATCCTGAAACGCAGCCGATTATGATGCGTTTGGAATCAGACTTAGTCGAACTCTGCTTAAAAGCCTGTGAAGAAAAATTAGATACAATCAAATCAAAATGGTGTGAACAAGCTGCTCTTGGTATCGTGCTTGCCGCTGAAGGTTACCCAGGTGATTACCGCAAAGGTGATGAAATCACTGGGATTCCAACCGCTACTCCAAATCAAAAAGTGTTCCTTGCCGGTGTGGAACAAAAAGAGGGTAAATTACTCACCAACGGCGGGCGTGTGCTTTGTGCCACAGCCCTCGGTAACAGCGTGTTTGAAGCCCAACAAAAAGCTTTAAAACTTGCCGAACAAATCCAATGGACAGGCAGATTCTATCGCAAAGATATTGGTTATCGAGCTGTTGCAAGAGAAGAAGGTAAATAAGCTTAAATGTATAGTTAATAAAGGCATACCAAATATTGTATGCCTTTATTTTTACAGTTATTATTGCTGCTTATTTTATAAGCTAAATAATAAAAACTAAGGAAATTATGACAACTACAATCAACCCTTATTTTTACGATCCGAATATTCAAGAATATGCCAATCCGAGTGCATTTGAGAAAATCGAGCAAATTTTAAATGCACCTTTAGATTTGCAAAAAAATCCGAAAATCTTACCGCTTGTAAAAGTGATTAAAGAGAAACAAGCGGTTGAAATTCCACTTTTTTTTGCAAATGACGATAAAGCACGATGGATAATCACTCTTGAAAATGGCGAACAATTAACTGGCGAAATTGAAAAAAGTGAAGAGGCAGTTTTAACCCTGCCAAAAGATCTCCCTTTGGGCTATCACACACTCTTGCTTAAAACAGAGGAGACAGAGGAAAACTGTTCTCTAATAGTTACCCCTGAAAAAGCCTTTCAGCCTACCCTATTACAACAACAGAAAAAATTATGGGGTGCATTTTTACAGCTTTATACGTTACGTTCAGCACAAAACTGGGGCGTGGGTGATTTTGGTGATTTGAAGCAATTTCTTGCAAAGATTGCTGAATATGGTGCAGATTTTGTCGGTCTAAACCCAATTCACGCTCTATTTCCAGCCAACCCTGAAGGGGCAAGCCCTTACAGTCCGTCATCTCGCTTGTGGCAAAATATTATCTATATTGATATCAATGCAGTTGAGGCATTCAAACAATCGAAAAAAGCCCAAGAATGGTTTAACGCTACAGATATTCAGCAACAACTTGCTGAATTAAGGGCTAGAGATTACGTGGATTACAGCACAGTAACCAAACTGAAATTAACCGCATTACGTTTTGCCTTTGAGCAATTCTCAACCGAAAACCAAGCCGAATTTAACGATTTTTTTGAACAATCGGGAGAATCGTTAAAAATTCAAGCAACCTTTGATGCTTTACACCAACACTTTTCTGAGCAACTTGGTCTGCACGGTGGTTGGCAGGATTGGACAGAAGAATATCAAAATTACCAATCGCCTAAGGTTGCAGAATTTCAGCAAACTCAAGCCCAACTTATCCGTTTTTATATGTGGTTACAATTTATTGCTATTCAGCAACTTTCAGAATGTGATCATTTTGCTAAATCATTAAATATGCCGATTGGGTTCTACCGTGATTTAGCGGTAGGTGTAACTAATAATGGAGCGGAAACTTGGGCAGATAAAGCATTATTTGTGCAAGAGGCTTCTATCGGAGCACCGCCTGATATGCTTGCCCCAAATGGACAGGGCTGGGGGCTTTCACCAATGCACCCACATATTTTAGCAACCCGAGGCTATCAACCTTTCATTGAGTTGGTGCGAGCCAATATGAAACATTGTGGTGCATTACGCATCGATCATATTCTTGGTTTTGCCCGTATGTGGTGGGTAGCAACTGGTGAATCAGCTAAAGAGGGGATTTATGTTCGCTATCCGTTAGACGATCTGCTTTCCATTTTGGCGTTAGAAAGCCAACGCCATCAATGTTTAATTATTGCTGAAGCTCTTGGTACTGTGCCAGAAGGGATTTTAGAATCTCTGGAAGAAAAAGGCATTTTAGCCTACAACATTTTCTATTTTGAAAAAGCAGAAAATAGCTATAAGTCGCTGGAAGATTACCCTTACCAAGCAATGACAACGCTTAGTACTCACGATTTACCGACAATTCAAGGCTATTGGAAAGGCTATGACTTTGAGTTAGGCGAAAAATTTGACACTTACCCAAGTAAAGCGGTATTACGCAAGCTAAAAGAAGAGCGATCTTATGACCGTTTGAATATCCGCACAGCAGTGGAAAAGGTAATGGAACTGGAGCCAAATGAAGTGGGCATAACCGTGAAATTCACCCACCAATTACAACGCTATGTAGCACACACCAACAGTGCATTATTTGGTACACAACCTGAAGATTGGTTGAATATGCTAGAGCCTGTGAACATTCCGGGAACAAGCACAGAATACCCGAACTGGCGAAGAAAATTATCAGCCACGACGGAGCAGATTTTTGCAAATCCGGATATCCAAAAATTGCTTACGGACATCAACACCATTCGCAAGAAATAATGTAACAAGCGGTTGTTTTTTCGTAAAATTTTACTGAAAAACAACCGCTTGTATTTAATTATCTAATCTCTTGCTGATGATTTCTGTGAAGTTTAATCCAGTTGTAATAACCATAAATAGAGTTACAAAGATACATCACATACATCACTAATAACGGTAAGCTGGTTTCGCCGTTTTGGAAGTACATTGCCGTCCAAAGTGAAATCGTCATAATATTAACGATAATCCACAACGCCCATTGTTCACGGTAACGTAGCACCATTAGGATTTGAGCCACAATTGAAATAACCACTGTTGCTCCATCAAGTAACGGTAAAGCACTATCTAAATATTTCAGTAATTCAACATAAAGGAATGTACCGATAATTGCAGAGATAATCACAATCCCCCACTGCTTCGCGGTTAGGGCTTTTGCAATCACTTCCTCTACCCCTGCATTATTTACCGTATTTTGGCTTGTCATATTTTTACGCCAGAAATAGAACCCGATAAATTGCACCGGTACATAAACGAGTAAATTTAACATCATCTCGCCATAAAGCTGGAAAGTGTATGAAATATAAGCATAAAGCGAAACGGAAATTAAGCCGAAAAAGTAGTTACTGATTTTCCCCTTACCCACAAAAACGACACATAAAATGCCTGTAATTGCTGCAATAGTGGCAATCCAGCTATCTGGTTGGTAAATAAAAATGGCGATTTGTATCGCAAGGAAAGTCAGCAACCACCCTGCTTCAAATTTAGTCCAACCGCCGAAAAGTTCTTGTTTTAATTTCGTTGAAAATGATGAATCTTGCATACACGCCTCCGATGTAAAAAATATATCTCAAATCATAGAACATAAAAACAAAAAAAGCAAAATTTAGTAAAGGAAATCTTACTTAGATTTGATATCGCCTTTTCTTACTTCTGTACTTACGTCTCCTGAACGCATTTCTGTAGTTACTGCGGTTCCTGAACGTTTAAAGGTATAGTCTGCTTTGCTGAACTCGCCTGTTTGATTATTTAAGAAGAAATGGCGATATTCATTTACCCATAACGCCGTTGCCCCACAGACTGCCACAGGCATCACCACCAAATTCACAAATGGTAGCATCGTAAATAAGCTCACTAACGCACCAAAGGTAAAATTAAGCGTGCGGTATTGTGTAAGTGCATTTCGCATACGCTGAAAGCTGATTTTATGGTTATCAAACGGATAGTCGCAATACTGAATGGCAATTAACCACGCCCCAAACATAAAGGTAAGAATAGGCACAATGGTTTGCCCCACCACAGGTAAAAAACCAAGTACAAAAAGGGCAATTAATCTTGGAATGCTATACATCATTTTTTGCCACTCACGTTTTAGCATTCTTGGTACATCTTTTAACATTGCCCCGAAAGACATATCACCCAATGGCTCGCCCGTGAGTTGTAGTTCAACTTTTTCAGCCAGCAAAGCATTAAAAGGAGCAGCTACAAAGTTTGCTAATGTGGTAAAGGCAAAATAAAAGCCAACTAAAATCATCAAAAAAATCAGCGGAATCAGAATAAAGCTAAGCCATTCCAACCAAGTTGGTAACATTAATGCCAACAACCCGCCAATGTTGGCAAAAAACGCCCATATCAGCCCAACCATTAACACGGTATTAATCAAAATCGGAAAAATCACAAAGGGTAAAAATTGGCGTTGCAGCAACAATTTCCAGCCATAAATAAAGTAGTGAAAACCAAGCCCTATCTGAGTTTGTGGCTGTGAAAAAGCAGAAGACATAATCATTCCTTATTTTTTATCAAAAATTTGTTAGAAATATGGTAAGCTACGCACACTATTTTCGCAAATATGAAAATGTATTTTTTACTGATTATTTAAAATAAAGAGGACACAATGGAACTGCATATTATTTTCTTTATTCTAGCCGGATTATTGATTGCGGTCTTAATCGGCTTTAGTATTTGGTCTGCCCGCCGTGAAAAATCGAACATTTTCTCAAACACTTTTTCAAGCAGACCTGTTGTTGTACCTCCACCAAGTAATGAGCTAAATAACAATATTCCTGCTTCATTGCAGCCGCAAGCTAATGAATATCAAGCAATGTCTGTGCCGGAAGAAAATCCACAGCAGATCCAACAGGAAGTGGAAAGCTCATTGCAAAATATCAAAATCAGCTTACCGGGAGAACCTCAAGTTCAAACAACAGTGCAGCTTCAACAACCTATAGCAGAGCCTGTTAGCACCTACGGTCAGCAAATTTCTAATCAGCAACATATTCAAAATACACCTGATTTTGCGAACCCAACGATTAATGTTGTTATTACGCCTGAACAAGAAGTGCAAGTTGCACCTGTAGAAGAAACCGAAGTTGTGCAAGCTGAACAAGAAGAAAATCCATTTGTAACGCTTTATGTTTACGCACCGCAAAATGAGCCGTTCCGTGGCGATTATGTGGTTCATTATTTAGAAGAAGTTGGATTACGTTTTGGCGAACACCAAATTTTCCACCGCCACCAACACATTGACGATTCGCTCAGCCCGATTATTTTCAGTGCAGCGAACTTAATGAATCCGGGCACATTTGATTTACACAATATTGCTAACTTCTCCACCGCCGGTTTAGTGCTATTTATGCAGTTACCGACTGAAGGCAACGATATTGTGAATATGAAATTATTACTGAGCAATGCGGAACACTTGGCATCATCACTCGGCGGTTATTTATATGACGATGCTCAACAACCGTTTAGCGAAGAATCTCGCCAGCGTTATATGCAACGTGTAATGCGTTAATTGCAAAAATAATTGTTTTTTCGACCGCTTGTTACAAGCGGTCTTTTTTGTAGAGAATTTTACCAATGTCTTTATTTAGTCAAGGCTCTTTATTTGAAGAAAATGCCACATCTGCATTAGTTGAGCAAATCGAACAACTTCGCCAAACGTTACGTCAATACGAGTATGAATATCACGTTTTAGATAATCCTAGCGTACCGGATGCGGAATACGACCGCTTAATGAATGAACTGAAAAATATTGAATGGCAACACCCGGAACTGATTACCGCAGATTCTCCAACGCAACGAGTGGGTGCAAAACCATTGTCAGGCTTTGCTCAAGTTACACACGAAATGCCAATGCTTTCGTTAGATAACGCCTTTGGTGATGATGATTTAGATGGCTTTTTACGCCGAATGGAGAGCTATATTATCAATAATCCAAATGAGTTAGCATTTTGCTGCGAGCCCAAATTAGACGGTTTAGCGGTAAGTATTTTGTATGAAAACGGCTTGCTCACCCGTGCGGCAACCCGAGGCGATGGCACAACAGGCGAAGATATTACGGCAAATATCCGCACCATTCGTAATATTCCGTTAAAACTCAATACGCTCAATCCGCCGGCTCGTTTAGAAATTCGTGGTGAAGTCTTTATGCCTCAGGCAGGCTTTAATGAGTTAAATGAAAAAGCCTTAGCCAAAGGCGAGAAAACCTTTGCTAACCCTCGCAATGCAGCAGCTGGTTCACTACGCCAGTTAGATCCGAAAATTACTCGCCAGCGTCCACTCGTGCTAAATGCTTACGGCATTGGCGTTTATGAAAGTGATGACGAATTGCCAAATACTCAGTTTGAGCGTTTACAATGGCTGAAATCGCTCGGGATTCCTGTGAATAATGAAATCCGCTTAGCTCAAGGCAAAACAGAACTCTTGGCGTATTATGCCGAAATCCAAGCTAAACGCCCAACGCTAGGCTATGACATTGATGGTACGGTATTGAAAGTCAATGATATTGCCTTACAAGAGCAACTTGGTTTTATCTCTCGTTCCCCACGCTGGGCGATTGCTTACAAATTCCCTGCACAGGAAGAAATGACTATTTTGAAAGAAGTAGATTTCCAAGTAGGGAGAACAGGGGCAATCACGCCTGTTGCAAAATTAGAGCCTGTATTTGTAGCAGGTGTAACAGTAAGCAATGCTACGCTACATAATGGCGATGAAATTGAACGTTTAGGCATTGTAATTGGCGATACCGTGATTATTCGCCGAGCAGGTGATGTAATTCCACAAATTACAGGTGTAGTTGCTGAACGTCGTCCTGAAAATGCAAAAAAAATTGAATTTCCGACCGCTTGTCCTATCTGTAACTCTGCGGTTGTTCGGGTAGAAGGCGAGGCTGTCGCACGTTGTACCGGCGGCTTATTCTGTGGGGCTCAACGTAAAGAGGCATTAAAACATTTTGTTTCTCGGAAAGCGATGGATATTGATGGCGTAGGCGAAAAACTGATTGAGCAATTAATGGCTCGTGAGTTAATTAAAACTCCAGCCGATCTATTCAAGCTCGATCATACAACCTTAATGCGATTAGAACGAATGGGCGAAAAATCCGCTCAAAATGCTTTAAATAGTATCGAAAAAGCGAAAAATACCACCCTTCCTCGCTTTTTGTTCTCATTAGGCATTCGTGAAGTTGGCGAAGCAACTGCTCTCAATTTAGCTAATCACTTTGGTAGCCTAGAAGCAATCCGCCAAGCTGATTTTGAGCAATTAAAAGAGGTTCAAGATGTCGGCGAAGTGGTAGCAAACCGCATTGTGAGTTTCTGGCAAGAGCCACATAATGTTGAGGTGGTAGAAGATTTAATTGCTCAAGGCGTGCATTGGGAAAATGTGGTTAAAACTGAAATTGCTGATAATCCATTAAAAGACAAAAATGTGGTATTAACAGGCACACTCACTCAGCTGACTCGTGATGAAGCCAAAGCGTTATTACAAAGTTTAGGCTGCAAAGTTTCAGGCTCGGTTTCAAGCAAAACCGATTACCTTATCGCAGGTGAAAAAGCAGGTTCAAAACTGACTAAAGCCCAAGAGCTAGGCATTCAGATTTTAACTGAGCAAGATTTTATTGATCTCACAACGCATTAATATTCGTAAAACAAGGAAAAAACGAGTAAAATACAAGCGGTTATTTTCTTCGTAAATTTTGCAAAAGGAACATAAAATGGCAATTTTAGTAACAGGCGGTGCAGGGTATATTGGTACTCATACAATAGTAGAATTATTGAATATCAACCGTGAAGTCGTAGTATTAGATAATCTACATAATGCTTCTGAAGTTTCATTAGAGCGTGTAAAACAAATTACAGGTAAAGATTTAACCTTTTATAAAGGTGATGTATTAGATCGCGATATCTTACGCAAAATCTTTGCAAATCATAAAATTGAATCAGTTATCCACTTCGCTGGCTTAAAAGCGGTAGGGGAAAGCGTACAGAAACCTTTGTTTTACTATGAAAACAACGTAGGTGGCTCAATTGTTTTAGTGGAAGAAATGCTTAAAGCAGGTGTAAATACTATTGTATTTAGTTCAACAGCGACAGTATATGGTGTACCAGAAATTATTCCTGTAACAGAAGAATCTCAAGTGGGAGCAACAACTAGCCCTTATGCAACATCAAAATATATGGTTGAACGTGTTTTAGAAGATACTGTAAAAGCCAATCCACAATTTAGTGCGGTTATTTTACGTTACTTCAATCCAGTGGGGGCTCACGAAAGCGGCTTAATTGGCGAAGATCCAAACGGTATCCCAAATAATTTAATGCCATTTATTAGCCAAGTAGCTGTAGGTAAATTACCACAACTGTCTGTTTTTGGTGGCGACTACTCTACTCACGATGGTACAGGCGTTCGTGATTATATTCACGTTGTTGATTTAGCAGTAGGTCATTTAAAAGCCTTAGATAAACACCAAGATCAAGCTGGCTTGCATATCTACAACTTAGGTACAGGCATTGGTTATTCAGTATTAGATATGGTAAAAGCGTTTGAAAAAGCGAATGACATTAAAGTACCTTATCAAATAGTAGCACGCCGTGCAGGCGATATTGACTCATATTACTCTAATCCTAAGAAAGCCCTCGAACAACTCGGCTGGAAAACCGAGCGTGGCTTAGAGCAAATGATGAAAGACACGTGGAATTGGCAAAAAAATAACCCGAATGGTTATAAAGGCTAAAGAAATGAAGGGCTATCGAAAGATAGCTCTTTTTTCTTAAATCGCAAATAATTAGAGAAGGTATTCAAGCTATGGTATATTAACCTAATATCATCTTTTCTTTTGCAAAATTTAGGAAAAATATGACCGCTTACACGCCTGAAAATAATGCTACAAAGCCTTCTATTTGGCAGCAGATTTTTACAAAAAATATGCTCCTTTGTATTTACACGGGTTTTTGTTCTGGCTTGCCGTTATTTGTGTTAATTCAATTAATGCCGGCTTGGCTTACCAGTGCGAATTTAGATATTAAAACCATTGCGGCATTTACCCTTACTTCCCTTCCCTACACTTGGAAATTTCTTTGGGCTGCGTTATTAGACCGTTATTTTCCACCATTTTTAGGTAGACGTAGAAGTTGGATTTTTATTTCTCAAATTGGGCTTTTAGTTATTTTATCCAGCTTTGGCTTGTTTGATCCGGCGAAAGAGATTTCGATTGTGGTAACGTTGTCGGTAATATTAGCGTTCCTTTCCGCTACGCAAGATATTGTTGTTGATGCGTTCCGCCGTGAGATTTTATCGGATAACGAACTGGGTTTAGGTAATTCCATTCACGTTAATGCTTATCGCATTGCAGGTTTAATTCCCGGTGGATTATCACTGTTTTTAGCGGATCACTACGCTTGGGATACGGTTTTCTTGATTACGGCTGCTTTTTTAGTGCCTTGCTTATTTATTACGCTAATCGCCGCTGAACCTAATCATAAACCTATCGATCGTTCCAAGCCGTTTTATATGGCGTTTGTTGATCCGTTCAGAGAATTTTTTACCCGTAAAGGAGTCGCTGGGGCTATCGGGTTAATTTTATTTATTTTTCTCTATAAATTAGGCGACTCTCTCGCCACCACACTGCAAACTAAATTTATCTTAGATATGGGTTTTACTAAATCGCACATTGCAGGCATTGTAAAAATGACTTCTCTTTGGTGTAGTATTGGCGGTGGTATTATTGGCGGTATTGCAATGTTGAAATTGGGTGTAAACCGTGCCTTGTGGTTGTTTGGCTTAGTTCAGTTAGTAACCATTTTAGGTTTTGCGTATCTTGCCAGCTTTGGATATTTCCCTACCGAAAGCATTGGAGCTGCGGAACTTTGGAGATTAGGTTTAGTGATGGCAGGCGAGTATCTGGGCGTAGGGCTAGGCACCGCCGCTTTCGTAGCCTTTATGGCACGTGAAACCAATCCGGCTTATACAGCAATGCAACTTGCCATTTTTACTAGTCTTGCTGCTTTACCAAGCAAAATGTTAGGGGCATACACAGGGCATCTGGTAGAAATGATGGGCTATTATCAATTCTTCTGGCTCTGCTTCTTTATTGGCATTCCGGGAATGTTAATGCTGTTTAAGGTTGCTCCTTGGACAGAGCAAAACTCAGCTTAGTTACAAGCGGTTAAATTTATAAAAAAATTTGCAATTTTAGGCAGTAATCGGTAAGGTTATTGCCTAAGTTATTTATTCATTTTTTTAGTTATTGAGGTTTACAAATGAAAGTTATTTTATTAGGTGCACCGGGTGCAGGCAAAGGCACTCAAGCTCAGTTTATTATGAACAAATTCGGTATTCCGCAAATTTCAACGGGCGATATGTTCCGTGCGGCTATCAAAGAAGGCACTGAGTTAGGCAAACAAGCCAAAGCCTTGATGGACGAAGGAAAACTTGTACCGGACGAATTAACCGTGGCGTTAGTAAAAGATCGTATCGCACAACCAGACTGTGCTAAAGGTTTCTTATTAGATGGCTTCCCTCGTACTATCCCACAAGCTGATGCGTTAAAAGAATCAGGCGTGAAAATTGATTTAGTACTTGAATTTGATGTTGCTGATGAAGTGATTGTTGAGCGTATGAGTGGTCGCCGAGTACATCAACCGTCCGGTCGTACTTACCACGTAGTGTACAATCCACCAAAAGTAGAAGGCAAAGATGATGTAACCGGCGAAGATTTAATTATCCGCCAAGACGACAAGCCAGAAACAGTATTAGAGCGTTTAGCGATTTATCACAAACAAACTAAGCCGTTAATTGCTTATTACACCGCTGAAGCAGAAGCGGGTAACACTCGCTATGAGCGTTTAGACGGTACAAAACCGGTTGAAGAAGTAAGTGCTGAATTAGAAAAAATCTTACTTTAATTGAATATACAAAATCTGCACTATTCAATTAGTGCAGATTTTTTTATTGTCTATGGCAAGCGGTCAAAATTTTGCATTTTTTTGCAAATTTTCGACCGCTTGTTATTTTATTAGGCTTGCGTTTGGGCTTTTACCGCTGCAAATGCCACCATATTAATAATACGGCGAACAGAAGCCACCGGCGTTAAAATATGGGCTGATTTTTTTACGCCCATTAGAATCGGTCCAACGGTAATCGCCGTTGTGGTGGCACGCAGTAAGTTATAGCTGATGCGGGCGGATTCCACATTTGGCATCACCAATAAGTTTGCTGAACCTTTTAAGGTGGTATCCGGCATATGAGCTAAACGTAACTCTTCATTAAGAGCTAAGTCGCCGTGCATTTCACCATCAATATTGAGGCTAGGGTCACGCTCTTGCACAATACGTAATGTTTCACGCATTTTCGGTGCTCCAAGATAGTTATTCGAGCCAAAGTTTGAATGTGAAAGCAGTGCAACCGCCGGCTCAATACCGAAATGTTTGATCTCCTCTGCTGCCATTAGCGTGATTTCTGCTAACTCTTCAGCGGTTGGATCAGCATTAACATAAGTATCGGTTAAAAACACATTTCCTGTTGGCAGCACAAGGCTATTTAGTGCAGCCGGCACTTTTACGCCTTCTTTCGTACCGATAATATCTTTAATTGCTTCTAAATGGCGGCTGTATGAGCCAAACAAGCCACACACTAAACCATCTGCATAGCCCATTTCAACAAGCAATGAAGCAATTACGGTGGTATTTGAGGTGGTTACTCGTTTTGCAATCGCTTCCGTAATACCACGACGGCTCATTAGAGCATAGTAACGTTTCCAAAGCTGCTCGTGGCGGTCATCTTGTTCATTATTTACGATTTCAAAATCCCTGCCTGCTACAATCTGTAAGCCTAATTTTTTGATTTTAGCTTCAATAATCGCAGGACGACCGATTAAAATCGGATATGCCAAGCCCATTGAAACAATCTCTTGTGTGGCGTGGAGAACTTTAGTTTCTTCGCCTTCAGCAAGTACAATACGTTTTTTATCGGCTTTCGCTTGACTGAAAATTGGCTTCATAAATAAACTCGTTTTGTAAACAAACTGCGTGAGTTTTTCAATATAGCCTTCCCAATCTGTAATCGGGCGAGTTGCAACACCAGAATCCATCGCAGCTTTTGCAACAGCAGGGGCGATACGCACAATTAAGCGAGGATCAAATGGTCGAGGAATAATATAGTCCGCTCCAAATGTTGCCCCTTCGCCTCCATAAGCCGAAGTAACCACTTCATTTTGTTCTGCCAGAGCAAGATCTGCGATGGCATACACCGCCGCCATTTTCATCTCTTCATTAATAGTGGTTGCCCCCACATCTAACGCCCCCCGGAAAATAAATGGGAAGCAAAGCACGTTATTTACTTGGTTTGGATAATCTGAACGACCGGTACAGATAATTGCATCAGGGCGAGCTGCTTTTGCTTCAGGCGGAGTAATTTCAGGATTCGGGTTAGCAAGAGCAAGAATAATCGGGTGAGCAGCCATTGAACGAACCATATCTTGCGTTAATGCACCCGCTGCCGAACAACCTAAGAAAATATCTGCATTTGGCATAGAATCGCCCAACGTACGCCAGCCGTTATCCACAATTGCATAGGCTTTTTTGGTGTCGTCCATACGATCATCACGGTTTTGATAAATTACACCTTTGGAATCACATACCACAATGTTTTCACGTTTCATACCAAGTGAAACAAGCAAGTTCAAACACGCAATTGACGCCGCCCCCGCACCTGATGCAACTAAACGAACCTCTTCAATTTTTTTATCCACAATACGCAGGGCGTTAATGACTGCTGCCGCACTAATAATTGCCGTACCGTGTTGATCGTCGTGGAAAACAGGAATGTTCATTCTCTCACGCAGTTTTTGCTCAATGTAGAAACACTCCGGTGCTTTAATATCTTCAAGATTTACGCCACCGAAAGTCGGTTCTAGTGAGGCAATAATATCTACCAGTTTTTCCGGATCGGTTTCATTGATTTCAATATCAAATACATCAATACCAGCGAACTTTTTAAATAGTACGCCTTTACCTTCCATCACAGGCTTACCAGCCAATGCACCGATGTTACCTAAACCCAGTACCGCTGTACCGTTTGAAATTACTGCAACTAAGTTGCCTTTTGCTGTGTAGCGATAAGCTGCTGATGGGTCTTTTTCAATTTCCAAACAAGGCTCAGCCACTCCCGGTGAGTACGCCAGAGCTAAGTCTCTCTGCGTAGCAAGAGATTTGGTTGGGGTAACTTCGATTTTTCCCGGTTTTGGAAACTCGTGGAAATCCAGTGCAGCTTGGCGTAAATCACTCATAGTTCAATCCTTAATTTAGTGGTAAAATTAATTATATTTCAACAACTTAATATTCTTTTCCAGACCTAGAGACCGGAAAAGGTAATTTGCAAAAAATGATATAAATTCAACCGCTTGTTTATTAGATATAATGCTTATTCAACATTAAGAAATCATCATAAATCGGTAAAATCAGCACCTCTGGGTTTTCAATTTTAAGCACTTTGGGCTTTTCTTCTGCTTTATTTTCAGAGCTATTCTCATCTTTTTTATTGGCAGTGATATCTTGTTCTTGTTTATCTTGTGGAGGAGCTAGCTCTGCTTTAACATTCGGTTTTGCTTCATTGATATCTATCTCTTTTTTAGCTAATTCTTCCGTTTTATTTTCCGTTTGCGGAGCCTCAATCTTCGTTTCTTGGGTATTAACTTGTTCGGTTTTTTGTTCAGTTGCCACTTGCTCTACAGTCTGCTCTGTACTCTTTTCTTCCACTTTTGGTTTATATGATGGATCTAATAATTGGCGGCTGATATCCATTTTAGAATCGAGCCAGATCGCAGCAATAGCATCGCTAAATTTTTTATTAAACACTTCAGATACAACACGATCATTTAAAATAAAGTAGCCACTATCTTCTAACGCGATATAGTGCAAAGTATCTTCCGGTTTAATGTCAGGGAATGTTTTTCTCAGACGAGTAATAACTTCATCAACCTCTTGTTCGGGCAGTTGAATGCCTAAATTATTCCAAGTTCTTGCTAAAGAAACTGCAAAATCACGCCCTTCCCACGGCTTTTTATATTGCAATGTGAGCATTAATGGACGTGTACCTTCATCATAGCGCCCCGTTTCGGTAAAAAGTGTGATGTGATAAATATTGAACGGTCCCCAAGTATAATTGACATCGTTAATTTTTTTCCAAGTTGCATTTGCTGTGCCTAAAAATAGAGAGAACAGTGTAAAAAAGACCGCTTTATAACGCATTATTTGGTATCCTAAAGATAAAAGTTATGGTGGCTATTATAGCCTTAAATAGGGTTATCACACATACTAATTTTCGATATAAATTTTGTGATCAAGTTCAAAAAATCAGAAAGATTTATGCGTAGAATCACGAAAAAATGCTAGTATTTTGTTATAAATATGACAAACAACAAATAGGAGTTAAATATGTTTCCGGAATTTCGTGATTTAATTACAGAATTAAAACAAAGCGATGCACATTTTTCTCGCTTGTTTGACAAACATAACGAGCTAGATCAGCGTATCAAAAATATGGAAGCTAATATTGAGATCGCCACCCACGAAGAAGTTGAGACTCTAAAAAAAGAAAAACTGCATCTAAAAGATCAGCTTTACGCTATCCTAAAACAAAAATCTGCTTAATACTTAAAGAAAAAGTCCAGAATTTCTGGACTTTTTTCGTTTATAGCTTCTCTAAATTTGCCATTTTTGCAATCAGCCATTTTATCCCATTACCGACGAATGCCACTTGTAAACGGGTTGCTTCGCCTGAACCTTCCACATTGATAATCGTACCTTGTCCGAATTTGGCGTGATTTACTTTCTGCCCCATTTTCCAGCTATCATCATTTAAAATGGAAGCGGTCGTTTTTGCTGGATTTTTTGCAAATGCCGAAGATTGATTAAAACTCGCCGCACGATTAATTGAACCTCTTAAACGCACTTCACGAATATATTCTTCCGGTAACTCGGCAATAAAGCGAGAAGGAATATGGCGTTCTTCCTTGCCGTATAAACGGCGGGATTCCGCATAGCTGATAGTGAGCTTTTTCTTCGCTCGAGTAATGCCAACATACGCCAAGCGACGTTCTTCTTGCAATCTGCCTTCATCAAAACTCATTCCACTTGGGAAAATCCCTTCTTCCACACCCACCATAAATACACGTGGGAATTCTAAGCCTTTCGCTGAGTGTAATGTCATTAGCTCCACATAATCTTCGTGTTGAGAGGCTTGAGCTTCACCGGCTTCAAGGGATGCGTGAGTTAAAAAGGCGGTTAAATCCGTTAAATCTTCTGCTTCATCAGGTTTTACAAATTGTTTGGTAGCGGTAACTAACTCTTCTAAGTTTTCAATACGAACTTCGCCTTTCTCGCCTTTTTCTTGCTTATACATTTCATACAAGCCCGATTTTTTAATCACATAATCGGTTTGTTCGGCTAAAGACATCTGCTCGGTTTCTTGATCTAAGGCATTAATCAACTCAACAAAGCGGAGTAATGAAGAGGCTGCTCTGCCTGAAAGTTGTTCTTCCTGCACCGCCACTTGAATAGCTTGCCATAACGTAATTTGGCGATTACGGGTAATTTGGCGAAGCGTATCTAAGGTTCTATCACCAATGCCTCTGGTTGGAGTATTAATGACACGCTCAAATGCAGCATCGTCTTGGCGGTTGGCAATCAAACGCAGATACGCCAACGCGTCTTTGATCTCTTGGCGTTCAAAGAATCGCATTCCACCGTAAATGCGGTACGGAATATTGGCTTGAATTAAGGCTTCCTCAATCACACGGGACTGGCTGTTGCTACGGTAAAGCACTGCACATTCGGCAAGATCGCCCTCGTCCTCTTTCCATTGTTTGATTTGAGAGGCGACAAATCGAGCTTCGTCCAGCTCATTGAAAGCACAATAAATATCCACCGGCTCGCCATCGCCGCTGTCCGTCCATAAATTTTTGCCTAATCGGTTATCATTATTGGCAATTAATTCGTTAGCACAACTTAAAATATTACCTGTAGAGCGGTAATTTTGTTCCAAACGAATGGTTTGAGCGTTGTCGTAATCATTGAGGAAACGTTGGATATTTTCCACCTGCGCCCCACGCCAACCGTAAATAGATTGGTCATCATCGCCCACGATCATCACTTTACCGACATTTCCTGCCAATAAACGAATGAGATCGTACTGAATATTGTTGGTGTCTTGGAACTCATCAATCAAAATCTGCTGAAAACGTTGCTGGTAACGCTGTAAAATAGCAGGTTTATGCTTAAATAATTCATAGGCACGAATAAGTAGCTCGGCAAAATCCAAAAGACCTGCTCGGTCGCAAGCATCTTGGTAAATTTGGTAGATCTCAACTAACTTTTTCTCATTCGGATCGTTATGATGCTCAATATCTTTCGCACGATTGCCTTTATCTTTTTGAGCATTGATATACCACGCAACGTGTTTAGGTGGGAAATGTTTTTCATCAATATTGTGTAGTTTCAACAAGCGTTTAAGTAAACGCTGCTGATCTTCGGTATCCATAATTTGGAAATCTTTCGGTAAATCGGCATCTAAATAATGGGAGCGTAATAAACGATTAGCAATACTATGAAAAGTGCCTACCCACATACCAAACAGGCGGTTATCTCCCGATTGGGTTAGGGTATGTTCAATACGGTGTCGCATTTCTGCAGCGGCTTTATTGGTAAAAGTTACGGCGAGAATGTTTGATTCCGGTATATTTTCCACGCCAATTAACCACGCAATGCGGTGAGTTAAAACCCTTGTTTTGCCCGAACCGGCTCCCGCCAGAACCAAGTAATTGCCGATTGGTGCAGCGACAGCCTCTCGCTGCTTGTCATTTAAACCATCTAATAATAATGAGAAATCCATAATTGCCCTTTAATCTGTGCTTTTATACAGCATTATAGCCTAAATTATGGGGTTAGGAAAATGTTCTCCGTTAAAATGGGATCTCGGAATTCAAAACCGGCTGCGAGGAGTTTTTCAGGAATGAGTTGCTGGTTATCTAATACTAAACAAGCTCGTTCACCTAAGCCTAATTTCAACGCAAATTCAGGCACAGCAAAGAAAGCGGGACGATTAACGGCATTCGCTAGAATACGATTAAATTCCTCATTTCTTACGGGATTTGGTGCAACAAAATTGTAAACACCCGAACAATTTGCATTTTTTAGTAAAAAAATGACCGCTTGTATGTGATCTCGGCGGCTAATCCACGCCCAATATTGCTTTCCTGAACCGAGTTTTCCGCCTAATCCGCATTTATAAATCGGTAAAATTTTCTTTAATGCCCCACCTTCTGGCGAAAAGACCGTCCCTGTACGGATTAAACAAACTCTGGTTTTATCGCTTTCAGCTTCGAGAGCTGCCCTCTCCCATTGTTGGCAAAGGTGATTAGTGAAGCAATCTTGATAACAAGCGGTCGATTCTGTATAAAAATTTGCAGATTTCGGTAAATCGCCATAAATTCCGATTGCCGAACCTGAGAGAAAAGTATGCGGAGGATTAACACTCGCATTAATTAATTCGCTGAGCTTATTGGTCATTTTAACTCGGCTTTCAATGAGTTTACGCTTTTGTTGCTCCGTCCAACGCTTATCAAAAATGGGCTCACCGGCAAGATTAATAACCGCATCAAAGTCGTTCAAATCGGAAAACTCATCGAGTGAATAGCAATATGTAATCCGTTTATCATCACTTTTTTTGTCTTTATTTCTAACTAAAAGTGTAAAGTGATGATTTTCAGATTTTAACTTTTTAATTAACTCAGTACCAATAAAGCCCGTACCACCCGTAATAAGAATATTCATACGTTATCTCCTTATAAAAAAATGGCAAACTTGCCACGCTACTGCCTTAATTATTTACAATTTAGTTATCTACCATCTAGCTACAATGATGTTTCAAATAGCTCCGTGATATTTTTAATTAAATCTTCCACCAAAACCTGACGGACAGGGGTAATAAAAATGGTGTCATCGCCTGCAATTGTACCTAAAATGCCTTCAGCTTTTCCCATTGAATCCAGTAAGCGTGCAATAAGTTGGGCTGCTCCCGGGCTGGTTTTTACCACAATTAATGCTTCATTGTAGTCAATATCAACCACTAAATTTTTAAGTGGACTTGATGTTGTTGGCACACTTAATTCTACAGGGAGCTGATAGACCATTTCCATTTTGGTGTTACGTGTTCTAACCGCCCCAAATTTAGACAACATTCGAGAAACTTTTGATTGGTTAATGTTCTCAAACCCCATTTCTTGTAATGCGGTTACAATTTCACTTTGTGAGCTGAATTTTTCTTCTCGCAGTAGTGATTTAAACGCTTCTGATAAATTATCTATCTTATCCACATTCATTCTCTTATTCATAAAAAAGCTAAAATTATTCATCATTCTTGCTTATTTATGCAAATAAATCAATAAACCAAGAAAAAATCCAATAAAAAATTTGCTCTATGTCTCAAAAATGAGATTTGCTGTTTGAATCCCGAAAAAATTTGCCTTACACTAAAATTAATCTAAACTTCCATAACTTATTAGGAGAAATTTATGTGTAAAAAAGTCGCTCTTTTAGGTGCAGCAGGTGGCATTGGTCAATCTCTCGCATTATTATTAAAACTCAATTTACCTGCTAAATCTGAATTATCTCTTTATGATATTTCCCCTGTTACACCCGGCATTGCGGTTGATTTAAGCCATATACCAACGGATGTTAAAGTAACAGGTTTTGCAGGTGAAGATCCGACTGATGCACTTAAAGATGCTGATGTGGTTGTGATTTCTGCAGGTGTTGCTCGTAAGCCGGGTATGACGCGTGCTGATTTATTCAATGTCAACGCAACTATCGTACATAACTTAGTGGAAAAAGCAGCAAAAGTTTGCCCGAAAGCGTGTATCGCAATTATCACTAACCCGGTTAATACGATTATTCCTATCGCTGCAGAAGTACTGAAAAAAGCCGGTGTTTACGATAAAAACAAACTCTTTGGTGTAACCACATTAGATGTAATTCGTGCTAATACCTTTGTGGCTGAAGCAAAAAATGTGAATGTGAAATATGTGAGAGTACCTGTTATTGGCGGGCATTCAGGCACAACTATTCTTCCATTACTTTCACAAGCAACCGTAAATGGCTTAAAACTTGAATTCACTCAAGAGCAAATTGAGCAATTAACTCACCGCATTCAAAATGCAGGCACGGAAGTCGTTGAAGCGAAAGCAGGTGGCGGCTCAGCAACCTTATCAATGGCACAAGCAGGTGCAGAATTTGCACTTGGTTTGGTAAGAGGATTAATTGGTGAAGATGTTCTTCGCTATGCTTATATTGATAACACAAACGGAGAAACCTCTCCGGCATTCTTTGCTTACCCAATTCGCTTAGGTAAAGATGGCTTAGCAGAAGTGCTACCAATTGGCAAATTAAGCGATTTTGAGAAAAAACAAGTAGAAGATTTAATTCCGATTTTAAATGAAGAAATTGAATTAGGTCAAAAATTCAATAAAGATGCTTAATTAAAAGTATGAGGGCTGATCACTGTCAGCCCTTTTTTTATCTAATTTTATTATTATCAGAAGGAAATGATTATGTTAAAACACAAGATTATTATTAGTTTAATGGCATTTTCTATTATTGCTTGTTCATCTAATAAGCCTGTGAAAGTCGTAAGTGGCGATAATAAATTAGATTATGCACAACAAAAGAATATTCATATTAGTGAATCAAAATTAGCAAATAACACGACGACTACAAATCAGAATATGCAAAAGCCGAAAAATGCAACGGCACTTTGCTTTAACGGGATTTATTCAACAGATATGCAAAATCCTTGTGCAAATCAAGGCGGAGTAAAAGAGAAATATAGCCATTACTATGCTGATTAAATAGAGAATCGCAATACGCCCATTTTATGGGCGTATTATTACTCTTTCTTTTCGGCTTTTTGCTCTTTTTCAGGTTCAGGGTCAAATTTCACTACCGGCACACAGCCTCGACAAGCACCTTGATTTACACCTAATTCATCACAAAATTGGTCGTACTTTTCAAGGGCTTTTTTAAACCAGCTTTTCTTTTCGGTTTGTTCGCTCATTGTCTTTCTCCACTAGAAGAAATGACAAGCGGTTGTTTTTGGTGAAAAATTTGTAAAAAACAACCGCTTGCCAACTTAATTAATCACGGAAGTTATTGAATTGGAAAGGCTGTCCTAAATCTGCCCCTTTCACTAATTGAATAGCTGCCTGTAAATCATCACGAGATTTACCCGTTACACGCACTTGTTCGCCTTGAATTTGAGCTTGCACTTTGATTTTCGAATCTTTAATCAGCTTAGTAATTTTCTTCGCCATATCCGATTCAATCCCTTGTTTGAGCTTAATCTCTTTGGAGTAAAGTTTACCGTGATGCTCACTTTCAGCTGGAATATCAAGTGAGTTATGCTCAATACCACGTTTTACGCAAGAGCCGATTAAAATTTCAATTAACTGTTCTAATTGGAAATCCGATTCGGTGGTAAGCTTAATAGTTTCGTTTTTCTCGTTTAACTCAATCACCGCTTCAACACCACGAAAGTCATAACGGGTGCTTAACACACGGTTTGCATTTTCAACCGCATTACGCACTTCGTGCATTGTGATTTCAGATACAATATCAAATGATGGCATTTTTTCTTCTCCATTAATTTTGAAATAAATTCTTCGCATTCAGCAGCAAGCACAATGCGGTTAAGTCGCCAAAGTTTACCACAAAATTCGCCTGTTCTTGTACTTTTGGTTTGGCGTGTAAGGCAACGCCTAAGCCGGCGATGCTTAACATTGGCAAATCATTTGCTCCATCACCCACCGCAACCCATTGATTTTTTGGAATATTAAATTCTGTCGCAAGTTGTTGTAGTGTATCGGCTTTATGTTGAGCATCCACAACCTTACCCAATACATTACCGGTTAATTTGCTATCAATAATTTCCAGTTGGTTCGATACGGCAAAATCTAAGCCATATTTTTCTTTTAAGTAATCAGCAAAATAGTCAAATCCACCGGAGGCAATTGCCAATTTCCATCCTTTGCTTTTCAAAAGCGACACCATTTGCTCAAAGCCGTCCATAAGCGGTAGATTTTCTCGCACTTTTTGCAAAATAGCTTCAGGTGCATTTTCAAGTGTAGCAACACGTTTGCGTAAGCTTTGCTCAAAATCCAACTCGCCACGCATTGCACTTGCGGTAATCGCAGACACAATTTCGCCCGTGCCGGCAAGCTTAGCGATTTCATCAATACACTCAATTTTAATGGCGGTTGAATCCATATCCATTAATAACAAACCGGCTTGGTTTAAATTTGGAGT
>NZ_JBXGGI010000016.1:0-23002 GCF_056854775.1 Mannheimia sp. | reverse complement strand
AATCAAAAACCGCCTTGTGGTTGCCCCGATGACCCATTTAGGTTCTAACCCGGACGGCACGTTGGGCGAACAAGAACGCCGATTTATCAGCAACCGTGCCGAAAATATGGGTATTTTTATCACAGCGGCGACTCTGGTTGCAGACGGAGGTAAGGCGTTTTTCGGGCAACCGGCGGTGATTGACGACAGCCATTTAGCCAGTCTCACCGAAACCGCTCAAATCCTGAAAAATCAGGGGGCGAAAGCGGTGTTACAAATTCATCACGGCGGTATTCACGCCATTAAAGATTTAAACGGCAGCGACAAAATCTCGGCAAGTGATCACACCGAAACCGGCACGCGTTCAGCGACTGTACAAGAAATTCACAGTTTAATTCAAGCCTTTGCCAATGCCACCGATTTGGCAATCCGTGCCGGTTTTGACGGTGTGGAAATTCACGGGGCGAACGGCTATTTAATTCAGCAGTTTTTCTCACGAGAGTTTAACCAACGCACCGATGAATGGGGCGGAAGCCTTGAAAACCGTCTGCGTTTTCCATTGGCGATTGTGGATGCGGTTACTGCGGTGCGTGAAAAACACGCCAAGCCGGATTTTATTATCGGCTACCGTTTTTCACCGGAAGAGCCGGGCGAGAAGGGTTTAACGATGGCAGATACCTTTGATTTGCTGGATGCGTTGGTCGAAAAACCGTTGCAATATCTGCACGTTTCGCTTTGGGATTTCTACAATAAAGCCCGCCGTGGAGCAGACGAAAGCAAAACCCGCATTGAGCAAATTCACGCTCGCATTGGCGGAAAATTACCGCTGATCGGCGTAGGTAACTTGCTGACGGGCGAAGCAATTGAACAGGCATTTTCCACCGGTTTTTGCGAGTTTTTGGCATTGGGGAAAGCGGTGATGCTCAACCCAAATATCGCCACACTGTTGCAACAAAAACGCTATGGCGAGATTGAAAGCGAATTTGACCCTGAACGTGCCGACCACTACGGCTATCCGGATCTGCACTGGCAATATAATTGCGATGGTGGAAACTGGTTACCTCCTGTAAAAGGACGAGAGCATACTCCTTTGAATATCTAATTGACAAGCGGTCGATTTTTCGCAAAACTTTGCAAGAATTGACCGTACTTTTTATTTAAAAAGGAACAAACTATGATAATTTTACATTATCTCAACAACTCTTGCTCGCACCGGATTGTGTGGTTATTGGAAGAATTAGGGTTGGATTATGAACTGAAAATTTATCATCGCGAAGAGAGTGGTTTTGCTCCGGCTGAATTGAAAGCACAGCATCCACTCGGTAAGGCTCCTGTATTGCAAGATGGCGATTTAGTGCTGTCTGAAGGGAATGCAATTATTCAATATTTGATTGACCGTTATGGAAACGGTCGGTTAGAACCAAAGCGTCAGACGAATGCTTACTCAATGTATCATTATTGGCTTTCGATTTCAGCCTCTCTTTTCTCCGCCAACCTTATTGGTATGATTGCTAGTCGTTCTGAGCTTGGTGCTTTCGGTGATTATGCCAAAACACAAACGCCACTTTATTTCAATCATATAGAACAAGCTTTGGTTGGTAAGAAATGGATTGTAGGTGAAGAACTTACAGGGGCAGATTTTTCGCTCTGTTTTCCATTGAAATGGGGTAAAAAGTATGTAGATATGGCAAATTACCCAAATATCGCTCGTTATCTTGAGCAAGTAGAACATCATCCTGCTTACCAAAAGGCGAATGTAAAGGCCTTAAAGCTAGAACTGGATAAATTTTAATAAGTTAGCCTTATTATCCCTAACAATATTTGTTAGGGATTTTTTTATGTTTGTTTTGAATATTAATTTATTTTTAGTGAATAATTATTCAAAAATAAACTTGAGTTTTCGTCTGAATAGGCTTAGACTAAGACTAATTTTATCAAGATAAAAAGAAAAGGATTTGGAATGAGCAAATACAAAATTTTTGTGGACGGAGCCGTTGGTACAACAGGGCTACGCATTCACGAGCGGTTAAGTGCAGCAGAAGATATTGAGCTTTTGACTTTACCTGACGAGCTACGCAAAGATCTGAATGCCCGTGTGCAAAAAGTGGCTGAGGCGGATTTAACTTTTCTTTGCCTGCCTGATGATGCCTCAAAAGAATTAGTGGCAAATGCCCCGAAAAATGCCCGTATTTGCGATACTTCCACCGCCCACCGAGTCAATCCTGAGTGGGTGTATGGTTTTGCAGAATTAAGCGGACAGCGTGAAAAAATTAAACACGCCAACCGCGTTGCTGTGCCGGGTTGCCACGCCACCGGTTATATTGCTTTGGTTCGCCCATTGGTTGAAAAAGGCGTGTTGCCGGCAGATTATCCACTCAGTTGCCATTCATTGACTGGCTATTCAGGTGGCGGTAAATCAATGATCGCCGATTACCAAAACCCAGAGCGAACAGAGGCTTTTGGCACCCCACGTGTTTATGGTCTTGCTTTAAAACATAAACACTTACCTGAAATGCAAGCCTTAACGCTAATGCAAAATCCTCCTATTTTTACCCCTGTGGTAGCGGATTACTACAGCGGAATGCTGGTTACTGTACCATTACCAATTTCAGCGTTACAAGCGGTCAAATCTGGTGAAGAAATTGCAAATCTATTGAATGATTATTATAAAGGCAATCCATTAATTAATATTCACCCTTATCAAGATTTACCCGAAGACGGCATGCTCTCTGCCAATGCTTTTTCAGGAAAAGACAATCTTGAGATTTTTGTCTATGGCAATGAAAGCCAAATTCTCCTCGCCGCCCGTTTTGATAATTTAGGCAAAGGTGCCTCCGGTGCGGCGGTGCAGTGTATGAATATTATGTTGGGTAGGGATGAAGTTTCGGGGTTAGAAATTTAGTATCGTAATCAAATCTCCCCTAACCCCTCTTTTCTAAAGAGGGGAACTATAATAGTGAGAAAAATATGAACATTCAAGAAATCAACCAATTCGCAAATTTATTAGAAAAATCAACCGCTTGTCTTGAAAAATGGCAGGATAAAATCATCGTGGTGAAATACGGCGGTAATGCGATGATTAACGAAGAACTGAAGAAATCGGTAATGGCGGATATTTTGCTGCTGAATCGTTTAGGCGTAAAAGTTGTATTAGTACACGGTGGTGGGCCGGAAATTTCCCAAGGGGTGAAATTACTAGGCAAAGAACCACAGTTTATTAATGGGTTACGTGTGACAGACAGCGATACTATCAATGTGGTATTGCAAATGTTAGCCGGCAAAGTGAATAAAAGTTTGGTTGCATTGCTTAAAGGCAAAGGCATCGGCTTATGCGGCATTGATGGGGCAATGTTGCAATGCAAAAAATTAGAAGATGAAGTGGATTACGGCTTTGTGGGCGATATTGTGAAAGTGAACCCGCAAGTGATTGAAATCGCCCTTAACGCCGGCTTAATTCCTGTGCTTTCCACTGTGGGTGTGGATGAAAACGGGCAGGCGTACAATATCAATGCTGATACTGCCGCGAGCGAAATTGCGATTGCCTTAAAAGCAGCAAAATTAGTTTCAATGACCGATATTGCCGGTTTACTACGAGATCGCTTTGATGAAAATACCTTGATTCCTGAGGTAGAAGTAAGCGAGGTACAAGGCTTAATCGAGCAGGGGATTATTGCGGGTGGTATGATCCCGAAAATTGCTTGCTGTACCGATTTCATCAATGCTGGCGGCATTGAAGCGAATATTATTGATGGGAGAGTCGATCACGCCATTTTAGTGGAACTCTTTGGCGGCAAAAACGGTACACGTTTTTATAAAAAAAGGATAAAAAAATGACAACAAGCAACAACATCAAACAATTAGATAAAGATTATATTGCTCAAACTTACGGCAGATTTGATCTCGCTCTTTCACACGGTAAAGGTTGTAATGTGTGGGATTTTGAGGGCAATCAATATTTGGATTTCACGAGTGGCATCGGCGTAAACAGTTTAGGTTGGGCGGATGATGATTGGCTCAATGCAGTGGTAGCTCAAGCAGGAAAATTACAGCATACCTCAAATTTATTTTTTACTGAACCCTCAAGCCAATTAGCGAAAAAATTAGTAACTGCAAGCGGTCTAAAAAGAGCATTTTTTTGCAATTCAGGGGCAGAAGCGAATGAGGGAGCAGTAAAAACAGCACGCAAATATAGCCACGATAAATATGGAGCAGGGCGTTCAACGGTTTTAACCTTAGTGAATTCTTTCCACGGGCGGACAATTTCCACTCTTGCGGCAACAGGGCAGGATGTTTTCCATCAACATTTCCACCCATTTACCGAGGGCTTTGAATATGTGCCGGCAAATGATATTGATGCCTTAAAAGCACGTTTACAAACCAATGATGTCTGTGGTGTTTTGGTAGAAGTGGTGCAAGGCGAGGGAGGTGTTTGTTCGCTAGACAATGATTACTTGCAAGCAGTACAAACGCTCTGCCAAGAAAAAGACTTCATCTTTATTATTGATGAAGTGCAAACTGGGATTGGGCGTACCGGTACACTATTCTCTTACGAACAATTTGGCTTAAAACCGGATGTGGTTACACTTGCCAAAGGCTTAGGTGGCGGCTTGCCGATAGGGGCTTTTTTATTAGGCGAAAGAGTTGAAAATACGTTGGGTAAAAGCGACCACGGTTCTACATTCGGCGGAAACCCTGTCGCCTGTGCCGGTGCTAATGTGGTGATGGATAAAATCAATACTGATTTTCTCGCCGAAGTACAACGCAAAGGGCAGAAACTCCGTGAAACTTTGGTCGCGTTGCCTAAAGTGAAATCCGTTTCAGGCTTAGGTCTAATGATCGGTGTTGAATTTGAAGAAGGCGTTTTAGCCTCCGATGTGGTAGCAAAATGCATTGAAAAAGGTGTATTGTTCCTCACCGCAAAAACCAAGTTACGTTTACTTCCGCCATTGGTTATTTCCGACAATCAAATTGAGCAGGGAATGAAAGTGCTGAGAGAGGTTTTAGAAAGTTATTAGTTTTTTCTTATTTTGATAAATTCAGGGGCTACCGATAGGTAGCCCTTGTCTATTTATGTTACCTTTATCAGGCTAATGAGAATGCTTGTTATTTTTAAGTTTTTGATTTTATTGGTTTTTATACTTATGTTGATATATATCAAGTCATTTTTACTTCTTTTGGGTTAAAGTCTGATTTTCCTAATATTAATGGGGGAAATTATATGAGTGATTTTAACCTTAACTTAAATCGTCGTCGTTTTCTGAAAACAACGTCCGCAACAGGTTTAGCGGCGGCAGCTTCCGGTTTATCCCTTCCTTTTGCAGCGAAAGCTGAATCTATTCCGGTTAAAACTGCCGGTGATGAGAAAATCGTGTGGAGTGCTTGCACCGTAAACTGCGGTAGCCGTTGTGCGTTGCGTATGCACGTTAAAGACGATCAAATTACTTATGTTGAAACCGATAATACGGGGACAGAAACTTACAATGTTGATCACCAAGTAAGAGCTTGTTTACGCGGGCGTTCAATGCGTCGTCGGGTTTATAATCCTGACCGTTTGAAATATCCAATGAAACGTGTAGGCAAGCGTGGTGAGGGTAAATTTGAGCGTATCACTTGGGATGAGGCTTTAACCACGATTGCTGCTTCTTTAAAGAAAAATATTGCCGAATATGGTAACGAAAGTATCTATCTCAATTATGGTACCGGGACTTTAGGTGGAACTATGACAAAATCTTGGCCACCGGGCTTAACTATGGTTGCTCGCTTAATGAACTGCATTGGTGGCTATTTAAACCATTATGGCGATTATAGTACTGCACAAATTGCAGTCGGGTTAGATTACACCTACGGTGGTGGCTGGGCATTGGGTAATGGTATGGCGGATATCGAAAATTCCAAACTGATCGTCTTGTTTGGTAATAACCCTGCCGAAACCCGAATGAGTGGCGGTGGTTTAACCTACTGTATTCAACAAGCTAAAGCAAAATCGAATGCTAAATTAATTATTATTGATCCTCGTTATACGGATACAGGCTTGGGTAAAGAAGATGAATGGATCCCTATTCGCCCTGGTACCGATGCTGCGTTGGTATCGGCTCTTGCCTATGTACTTATTACTGAGAATTTAGTTGATCAGCCATTCCTTGATAAATATTGTGTTGGTTACGATGAAAAAACCTTGCCGGCAAGTGCACCAAAAAATAGTCACTATAAAGCCTATATTTTAGGGCAGAGTGGTGATGGTATTGCTAAAACCCCTGAATGGGCGGCAAAAATTACCGGTATTCCGGCTGATCGTATTGTGAAATTAGCACGAGAAATTGGTGCAACGAAACCTGCCTGTATTTCACAAGGTTGGGGGCCTCAACGCCGTAGTAATGGGGAAATTCTTTCCCGTGCGATTGCGATGTTACCTATTTTGACCGGAAATGTGGGAATCAGTGGTGGTAACACAGGGGCGCGTGAAAGTACTTACGGTATTCCGTTTGTACGTATGCCGACTTTAACTAACCCTGTTAAAGCCAGTATCCCGATGTTCCTTTGGACGGATGCGATTATTCGTGCAACAGAAATGACCGATAAAACGGACGGTATTCGTGGTGTTGAACGTTTGAAAGCCCCAATTAAGGTGATTTGGAACTATGCAAGTAACTGCTTAATTAACCAACATGCGGACATTAATCGTACTCACGAGATTCTACAAGATGACTCTAAATGTGAGCTTATTATTACGATTGACAACCATATGACTTCAACGGCGAAATATAGCGATATTTTGCTCCCTGACTGTACCACATCTGAGCAAATGGATTTCTGTTTAGATGCTTTCACTTCCAATATGAACTACATCATTTTTGCGGATCAAGTGGTTAAACCGCCATTTGAATGTCGCAATATTTACGATATGTTAAGTGATTTATCAGAAAAATTGGGCGTAAAAGAGCAGTTTACTGAAGGTCGTACACAGGAAGAGTGGCTACGCCATATTTATGAACAATCCAGAGCTCAGTTGCCTGAATTACCTACTTTTGAAGAGTTTAGAAAACAAGGTATTTTCAAAAAAGTCGATCCTAACGGTTTCTTTATTGCTTATAAAGACTTCCGTGAAAATCCAGAGGCAAATCCATTAGCAACGCCATCAGGTAAGATTGAAATTTACTCTGAACGTTTGGCTGAAATTGCAAAAACCTGGGAGTTGGATAAAGATGAAGTGATTCATCCGCTACCAATCCACGTCGATAGCTTTGAGCATTACGGCGATCCACTTATGGAAAAATACCCTCTGCAAATGTGTGGTTTTCACTATAAAGCCCGTACACACTCAACCTATGGTAACGTGGATGTGTTGAAAGCTGCCGCACCACAAGAAGTGTGGATTAATCCGATTGATGCAGAACCTAGAGGCATAAAAAACGGCGATATGCTGAAAATCTTTAATGACCGTGGTGAAGTTCACATCAATGCCAAAGTGACTCCTCGCATTATGCCGGGGGTAGTGGCGTTAAGTGAAGGTGGTTGGTATGCGCCTGATAATAAAGGCATCGACCATGGTGGCTGTGTGAATGTGCTGACAACACAACGTCCATCTCCTTTGGCAAAAGGCAATCCACAACATTCTAACTTGGTTCAAGTTGCAAAATTATAGGAGTAAGCTATGGAACAATATGGTTTTTATTTCGATTCTGAGCGTTGCACCGGCTGTAAAACTTGTGAACTCGCCTGTAAGGATTATAAAGATTTAGGCACGGATGTGAATTTTCGCAGTATTTATGAATATACGGGCGGTAACTGGATACAAGACAATCAAGGCTGTTGGAATCAAGATATATTTACTTACTATATGTCAATTTCTTGTAACCACTGTGATGATCCTGCTTGTAGTAAAGTTTGCCCGACAGGTGCTATGCACAAAAATGCAGATGGCTTTGTAATTGTCGATGAAGAAAAATGTATTGGCTGCCGTTATTGCAGTATGGCTTGCCCTTACGATGCGCCTCAGTTCGATATTAAAAAAGGGCTGATGACAAAATGCGATGGTTGTTATTCTCGAGTGAAAGAAGGCAGTAAACCGATTTGTGTGGATGCCTGCCCGTTACGTGCATTAGATTTCGCACCTATTGCGGAATTACGTGAAAAATACGGCAATCAAGCTTCTATTGCGCCATTGCCATCATCAGAATTTACCAAGCCAAATTTGGTGGTAAAACCGAATAAAAATGCTCGCCCAAGTGGTGACCAAACCGGTTTTTTAGCAAATCCAAGGGAGGTGTAATATGAACGGCTTACATGAATTACCTTTGATTATTTTCACCGTACTTGCTCAAACGGTTGTTGGCTGTTGGTTGATTTTTACCTTTGTTTTATGCCGTAATCATTCAGACCAAAGCAGAGCGTATTTGCATAAAGCGATGTTTATTCCGCTTGTCTTATTAGCAATTGGCTTTATTGCCTCCGTTCTGCATTTAGGTTCACCAATGCGTGCATTTAATAGCTTAAATAGAGTGGGCGAATCAATGCTCAGTAACGAAATTGCCAGCGGAGCAACTTTCTTCGCATTAGCCGGATTATATTGGCTACTTGCCGTACTGGGCAAAATGCCACAAGGACTTGCAAAAATTTGGTTAATTTTGACCGCTTGTATCGGTCTGGTGTTTATGTATATGATGAATAATTTATATCATATCAGTACAGTACCAACTTGGAATACGGTATTTACCTCTTGGCAGTTCTACTTAACCGTAGTGATTGGCGGTATTGCGTTGGCGTACGCTTTACTTAACTCAAATCCGCATAAAGAGTACTCAATTTGCTATTTACCTTGGGGGTATTTGATTGCAGTATTTTTGGCAGCGATTGTGGTAATTTATCAAGGTTTTGGACTTAGCGAAATTTACAGTTCAGCAACTCGAGCGACAGATTTAGTGTCAGACTATGCTGTTATGCACGTTATCCGTCTATGCTTATTAGCGGTTGCAAGTTTCTTACTTTTCAAAATGAAAAATGTATTTAACCTAGCCTTAGCTGTTATTATTGTCTTATTTGCGGAAATGATTGGTAGAACCGTATTTTATGGGCTACATATGACAGTTGGAACCGCGATCGCAGGATAGTGATTAATTAAAGGTGGATAGCTGTTTACCTTTAATTTTATATAAAGTATTTATGAGTAATAAAGCAATGCAAGGTAAGAATGAACAATATTATGAGGCATATCTAAGCCATAATTTTATTTCACGGCGTGGATTGCTGCGTAGCCTTTTTCATTCAACTACCAAGCCTGAGCGAGATACGACTCGTTTAGCACATCGTCCGCCTTTTGCAGCAGAGGAATCTTTATTTCTCGCTGCTTGTACGGGCTGTGGTGATTGTGTTCGTGCTTGCCCATATAATTTGATTCAAATTCAGCAACAAAAAGCGGTTTTGGAATTGGATTATATGAGTTGCGATCTTTGCGGACAATGTGCAATGCATTGCTCGCAGAATGCTCTGAATATTGCCTTTAAAAAGGATACGGAACTTAGACCTCATTTCGCTAATGATTGTCTGGTTAAGAAAAATCAGCCTTGTACTGTTTGCCAAGAGAAATGCCCTCAGCAGGCAATTTCTAATAATTTAACGGTGAATAATGAGTTATGTAATGGCTGTGGCGAATGTAAGATCAGCTGCTTTTTATCTGCGATTCAACTAGTGTAATTGCTTTTCCAGCAACAAAAAATCCCGCATTAAGCGGGATTTTTTCTATGGCATTATGAGCGTTTCATAATCTCAAAAAAGCCTTCGTTGGTTTTTGCCATCATCAATTTATCAATTAACCATTCGATCGCATCCACTTCATCCATAGGATTCAGCACTTTACGCAACATCCAGGTTTTTTGTAGCTCATCGGCTTCCATTAACAAGTCATCTTTACGAGTGCCTGAGCGGTTAAAGTCAATGGCTGGGAAGATACGGCGTTCAGCAATACGGCGAGATAAATGTAATTCCATATTACCTGTACCTTTAAATTCCTCAAAGATAACCTCGTCCATTTTCGAGCCTGTATCCACAAGGGCGGTCGCGATAATTGTTAAGCTGCCACCTTCTTCTACATTACGTGCGGCACCGAAGAAACGTTTGGGACGATGTAAAGCGTTAGCATCCACACCACCGGAAAGAATTTTACCTGAAACCGGAGTTACGGTGTTATAAGCACGGGCAAGACGGGTAATAGAGTCTAATAAAATCACCACATCTTTTTTATGTTCAACTGAGCGTTTGGCTTTTTCTATTACCATTTCAGCCACTTGAACGTGGCGGGTTGCTGGTTCGTCAAAGGTCGAGGCAATCACTTCACCACGTACAGTGCGTTGCATTTCCGTTACCTCTTCCGGACGCTCATCAATTAAGAGAACGATCAACTCACATTCAGGGTGGTTAGATGTAATGCTTTGTGCGATATTTTGCAGAAGGACGGTTTTACCCGCTTTTGGTGGAGCTACGATTAACGCACGCTGACCTTTACCGATAGGAGCCGCCAAATCTAAGATACGAGCGGTTAAATCTTCTTTTGAACCGTTGCCACGTTCCATTTTCAAGCGAGAGTTTGCGTGTAATGGTGTTAAGTTTTCAAATAAAATTTTGCTACGAGAAACTTCCGGTTTATCGTCATTCACAGCATCCACTTTTAACAGCGCGAAGTATCGTTCCCCTTCTTTCGGTGGACGGATTTTACCTTCGATTTTATCCCCGGTTTGTAAGTTAAAACGGCGGATTTGGCTTGGCGAAACGTAAATATCATCAGGTCCAGCTAAGTATGAACTATCCGCAGAACGCAAGAAACCAAAGCCGTCCGGCAAAATTTCTAACACGCCTTGACCGAAAATATCTTCACCACTTTTTGCGTGTTGTTTGAGAATGGCAAAAACGATATCTTGTTTACGTAAACGAGCAAGATTTTCCAAGCCCATTTGGTTTTCACCCATTTCAACAAGATCAGAAACGGGGGTATTTTTTAATTGAGTAAGATGCATAATTGGAATGTATAATTAATAATGAAAGATTGGATTCTTTGATATTTAGCTAGAGACGGTTTAACCGTAAAAGATATGGCGAAGAATACCGCAACCATCGCAAAATTGCAAATTTTTTATAAAAAATGACCGCTTGTGGAAAGAAAAATGCCGGCAAAAGCCGGCATTGATAGGAATTAAGCCTCAATCCCTTCAAATAAAAGTGTACTTAAATAACGCTCAGAGGCAGATGGTAAAATTACCACGATAAGTTTATCAGCAAATTCAGGTAATTTTGCTAAGCGATCTGCTGCTGCAACAGCAGCACCTGATGAAATACCGCCTAAAATACCTTCTTCCGCCATTAATCGGCGAGCGGTTGCGAGGGCTTCTTCGCTTGATACTTGCTCAACTCTATCCACTAATGATAAATCAAGGTTTTTCGGGATAAAGCCCGCACCAATGCCTTGAATTTTATGTGGAGCCGGTTTCACTTCTTCGCCGTTTAAGGTTTGAGTAATGACAGGCGATTCTGCCGGCTCAACTGCCACAGAAATAATTTGTTTGCCTTTGTCTTGTTTAATCGCACGAGAAACACCGGTAATAGTACCACCTGTACCCACACCTGCCACTAACACATCAATTTTACCTTCGGTTGAATCCCAAATTTCAGGACCGGTGGTTTGTTGGTGGATCGCAGGGTTTGCCGGGTTTTCAAATTGTTTTAAGGTAACGTAATGATCAGGGTTTGAGGCTGCAATTTCTTCCGCTTTTGCAATTGCCCCTTTCATTCCTTTTGCCCCTTCGGTTAAAACAAGGTTTACGCCTAAACCACGCAATAAACGTTTACGCTCGGTACTCATCGTTTCAGGCATTGTTAAAGTGAGTTTATAGCCACGAGCTGCGGCAACGTAAGCCAATGCGATACCCGTGTTACCGCTGGTTGCATCGACAATTTCTTTACCTTTAGTCAAAATACCGTCTTTCTCTGCTTGCCAAACCATATTCGCACCGATACGGCATTTCACGCTAAAACTTGGGTTACGTCCTTCCACTTTAACCACAATATTGCCGTTACCGAAATTCTTTAAACGAACAAGCGGAGTGTTGCCAATAGAGTATGAGTTGTCTGCATAGATAGTCATAATAGTGTTCCTTTTAGATTAGGTATTAAAATTTAACTTTATCATACTTATTTTTGAGTGATTTGCTAGTAGCTAGAAGGTATTTGATATAACCAAATGGAATATATTGAGATAGGCAAAAAGCAAGCGGTCATATTTAGTAAAAAATTTAATAAATATGACCGCTTGACTATTGATGAGAATAGAGGCTATTTCAGCTCTCTTGCCCCTTGGTTATCTACTTTACAGATGTGAATAAACCCTTCGTTGTTTTGTAGATACTCTTTTTCCAAGTAGTTCACTAATCGTTGGGCGTGTTCTAAATCAGGGGCGATGGCGAACATCGTTGGACCGGAGCCGGAAATACCAACCGCTAATGCCCCTAAATCTTTACAGCCTTGTCGAACGGTTGGGAAGTTAGGGAGCAAATCTTCACGATATGGCTCGGCAATGAGGTCTTTCATCATTGTTGCTGCCAAAATATCTTGGTGCGTGTGGCAAGAGTGAACGAAAGAGCCTAAATAGCGGGCTTGCTGAATCATATCTTGACGAGTGTAGCTTTTCGGTAAAATTGCACGGGCTTCAGCAGTGGAAACTTCCACGCCCGGATAAGCCAATACCCAGTACCATTCATCAAAGAACGGCAACGGTTGGCAAATGTTGCCGAGCGATTGAGTCATTAGCTGTAAGCCACCTAAGTAACAAGGAGCAACGTTATCGTAGTGGATTGAGCCTGAAATTCTGCCTTCCAGCTCGCCCATCATTTCCAATAATTCCATTTTTGAAAATGGTTCATTGTGGAATTTGTTGAGAGCCACTAATGCTGCCACAATCGAACAAGCACTCGAGCCAAGCCCTGAGCCAATCGGCATATTTTTTTCGAGTGTTAAACGTAAATTTTTTACGTTGTCACCACGCAGTTTTAAGCGTTCGCTGAAAAGCACATAAGCTTGATAAACGATATTTTTTTGTGGCTCTTTGGGTAATTTTCTGACGAAATAGCCGGCACTTTCTAATTCAAAGAGCTGATCACAATCTTCGATTTGGACGACATCGCCGAGCAATGAGCCGTCAATCGGGGAAATTGCAGCCCCTAAAGAGTCAAAACCGACACTGATATTGGCACTGGATGCCGGTGCATAAATGCGTAAAACCATTAGTTTGCTCCTCCGTGTAGAGTGCGAAGAATATCGGCAAAAATACCGGCTGCTGTTACGCTATTGCCTGCTCCGTAGCCTCGTAAAAGGAGTGGGATTGGGTTGTAATAACGAGTTAAGAAAGCTAGGGCATTTTCACCGTCTTTCACTTTGTAAAGTGGATGATTTTCATCAACAGCTTCAATAGCTACACGGCATTTATTGCCGGTAATTGAGCCTACATAACGTAACACTTTGCCTTCGGCTTTAGCTGCTTGCACACGTTTATCAAATTCTTCATCTAATGATGGCAGAACAGCTAAGAACTCATCACGGCTCATTCCTTCTGAGAACCCTTTTGGCAATACACCTTCAATTTCAATATCGTCAAATTCAAGCGGTAAGCCGGTTTCACGAGCAAGAATTAACAATTTACGAGCGACATCCGCACCGGATAAATCATCACGAGGATCAGGCTCGGTAAAGCCTTTTTCTTTTGCAATTAAAGTCGCTTGAGAGAGAGTTAAACTTTCTTCCAATTTGCCGAAAATAAAGGAAAGTGAGCCTGATAAAATCCCTTCAAATTTTTCCACTTCATCGCCCGCTGCCAAGAGGTTTTGTAGGTTTTCAATCACCGGTAAACCCGCACCCACATTCGTTTCATATAAGAATTTATGTTGGCTTTGACGTGCATTTTCACGCATTTCCAAGTAATAATCATAACCTGAGGTGTTGGCTTTTTTGTTCGGTGTTACAACGTGGAACCCCTCTTTTAATGCACGAGCATAAAGATTCGCCACCGATTGAGCCGAAGTACAATCCACAAATACAGGGTTTACAACGTGGTGGAATTTGATGAATGAAAGTAACACATCAAAATCAGACGGCTGGATCGCTTTTTCTAAATCTTCTTTCCAGTTATCTAAATTTAAGCCGTTTTCGTTCAGCAACATTTTATCCGAGTTGGCTAAGGCACAAATTCGGATCTCAATGTCCTTCTTTGCCAAAAATTCCTTTTGCTGTTTAACCTGCTCGATTAACTCGCTGCCCACGCCACCGACACCGACTAAAAACATATCGACTACACGTTTACTATTAAATAAGGATTTGTGTGTCGCCTTCACTGCCTCAATCGCTTTATTCAGTGGCACAACTGCTGAAATTGAACGCTCAGATGAACCTTGTGCGATTGCCACAATACTGATATTCGCTTGAGCTAGGGCAGAGAAGAAACGAGCAGCAATACCTTTGGCGGTACGCATACCATCCCCAACCACAGACACAATGGATAAATCTTTGATAATATCAATTGGGTCGAGCAAGTTTTCGGCTAATTCGTGAGCAAATTCCGCATTGAGTGCTGCTAAGGCTTTTTCTGCCGATTTTGCTGGCACGCAGAAACTGATGCTGTATTCTGAGGAAGATTGAGTAATTAAAATCACCGAAATGCCGGCTTTTGACATTGTGGAGAACACTCGAGCAGCCATTCCCACCATACCTTGCATACCCGCACCGGACACGTTGAACATAGCCACGTTATCTAGGTTGGTGATCCCTTTTACTTTTAAGCCATCGGTTGCCACATTGCTGTCAATCAATGTGCCTTTGCCGTCCGGGTTACCAGTGTTTTTGATTAAGCACGGAATATTTAACGGCACTAACGGCCCGATAGTACGAGGGTGGATTACTTTCGCTCCAAAGTAGGAAAGCTCCATTGCCTCTTGGTAACTCATTGATTCTAAGCAAACTGCATCCGGTACTAAACGAGGATCACAGGTGTAAACACCATCGACGTCTGTCCAAATTTCACACACATCCGCTTTTAAGCACGCAGCTAAGCACGCTGCAGAGTAGTCAGAGCCATTGCGACCTAAAAGCACTAATTCGCCTTTTTCGTTACCTGCGGTAAAGCCTGCCATTAATACTACGTTTTTCTTAGGAATTGAGCCGGCATCAACACGCTTGGTGGATTCAGCAATATCCACTGAAGATTCTAAATAGCTGCCGTGAGCCAATAATTTTTCCACAGGATCAATGCGGGTAACATCATAGCCTTTCGCTTCAAACCACGCTTGCATCATCGCAATAGAAAGTTTTTCGCCACGACAATGAATGGTCGCTGCAATATCATCCGATAAAGATTTGCTTTTTGCCGAGTCAGCTGCTACCTGTTGAATTTGGGCTAATTCCGCCTCAACTAAGGCTAATAACGCTTCACGAGCAAAGTTATTATTGGCTTCATATAAACCGTTGATGATATTGTGGAAAATTTCAGTTGCTTCAGAAAGGTTTGATTCAAAGGATTCACCAGCGATAGCTTTATCAACAATCGCAACAAGGTGGTTAGTGATTTTAGCTGGAGCGGATAATACACCTGCCGCTTGGTCAGCTAAATGGGCTTTTTCGATGATATCCGCCGCTTGCATAAAGCGTTCCGGATTGGCAAGCGATGTGCCACCAAATTTTAGAACTCGCATAGTTTCTCCTGATATTAATATTTGCAAATTTTTATACAAAAATGCCCGCTTGTAGCGGGCATTTTAAATTCTGTTTTTTAGCAACACTTACCCGCATTATGTGATTGCATAATGGTAATCGTGGTGGTAATAATGGTTGCTAGGTTAAACATTTTGTTGTTTCTCAATAAAGATGAATTAATTGAGAGAATGTGGCAAACCTTTTCTTTTGTCAATCTTTTTTTGTGGGAAATTGTGCTTTTTATCGCCTGCTATGTTTGCCTATTGCATTAATTGTGATTAATCTGAAGATTAAATCACAGATTTCTTGTTTTAGATCAAAAAAATGCTAAACTTAGCAATGAGTGATTAACCTTTATATATGAGGACAAAAAAATGGCATACACATTACCAGAACTAGGCTACGCATACGATGCGTTAGAACCCCATTTCGATGCAAAAACAATGGAAATCCACCATTCTAAGCATCACCAAGCTTATATTAACAATGCAAATGCGGCATTAGAAGCTCATTCAGAGCTATTAGAAAAATGCCCTGCGGAGTTGATTAAAGATTTAAGCCAAGTGCCTGCTGAAAAACGTGTTGCAGTACGCAACAACGTGGGTGGACACGTAAATCACACTTTATTTTGGAAAGGTTTAAAAACTGGTACAACTTTACAAGGTGCATTAAAAGATGCCATCGTGCGTGATTTTGGTTCGGTAGAAGCATTCCAAGCTGAATTTGAAAAAGCAGCAACCACCCGTTTCGGTTCAGGCTGGGCGTGGTTAGTGGCTGAAGAAGGCAAATTGGCTGTGGTTTCAACTGCAAATCAAGACAGCCCATTAATGGGTAAAGAAGTAGCTGGCGTTTCAGGCTACCCGATTTTAGGTTTAGATGTGTGGGAACACGCTTACTACTTAAACTACCAAAACCGCCGTCCGGATTTCATCAAAGCATTCTGGAACGTGGTAAACTGGGACGAAGCAGGTCGCCGTTTTGAAGAAAAAGTAGCAACTTGCGGTTGTGCGAAATAATTTAATTCTCGCTTAATACTATTCAAGCGGTCAGATTTGGTAAAAAATTTGCAAAATCTGATCGCTTGTTTATCTAATAACTATAGCAAGTTACGTTACCTAAAGCATTGTAACAACTAACATTTTTTGTTCTGTTGTTATACATCTGCATCATTTGTTGATTTGATTGCTGTATGGATTGATTCATATTTTGGATTTGCTGATTAAGCTGATTCCATTGCTGAGCCTCATACATTTGTTGCTGTTGTGCTGCCATTTGTTGTTGCATAGCTTGTTGTTGAGCTAACATTTGTTGTTGTACTAATGCAGCTTGCCCTTGCGGTGTAGCGTAATAGGCTTGGCGAGCGGCACTTTCTTTTTCTAACTGTTCTTGGCGTTTTTGATCCTCTAATTTTCGTTTTTTCATCAATGTGGCTTGTTCCTTTTGCTCATTTTCAGCTTATTTAATTCTATCTGATAATCACGTTTTATATCTTGGCACCATTTTTTATCAAATTTAGCAGGTTCTGCGTGATTAAATTTTTGAAATTGTTGTTCAACATATCGTTGAGATGCTGGATCACTATTGATTATTTGGACATTATTCTCCCCAATCACTGAAATTAGTGTACTACGGTAAACCTCTTTAGTATGTAAAGTTTGCTCTATTTGTGTGAGTTTACTAAAGTCTTTATTACGATATTCTTTATTAAATACACATTGTTCTACTTTATTTCCTTCGATTATCCATCTTTTCGTATCTTCATCTGAAATTTTATATTTTGGCTCAGATGAGGTTAATGATGAATTATATAGAGTGTTATTAGTGCAAGCAGATAAAATAGCACTGCTTATAATTAATAAACCAGTTTTTATTTTCATATTTACTCCTAATAGTTTAGTAACCGTATTTAGCTTTTAATTGATAATAAGTATTTTCATAGTGCCTTAAATAAGGTGAGCAAATTTCTGCGGATACTCGTGAATTTTCATTACGAGCTTTGTCCATTATTGCTTGGCGAGATTCTCCTGTTTTTTTGAATAGATAATCTCGTTTTAATTGATGGAAACGAGGACCATAAATACTTGTTCCAATAGTATCATATGCAATGAGTCTTAATTCATTCACTAAACCTACATTAGGATATTGCGATAAGTTCATTAGATTTTTTACTTCGGGTATCTTGCTATAATTTAAGCAAGCTGTTGTAATGCCTTCTTCTTTTCCCCATTTATATGCTTGCTCATCAGACATCATATATTGAGAAAATAGACAGCCAGATAAAGTAAAAGTAGAAATTATGGAAAGTAGATGTTTGTACTTCATAGTAACGTACCTTATTTGAATTTATGATTGAATGGATTATGGGATATTCTCAGCGGTAGCACTAAGAATAATATCTATATAGCTGATTTGGCTTTTGTCTAATAAATTTTTCAAAGTTTCCTTTTCTTTATCAGATATTCCCCGAAACTCGAATTCAGTTAATTGAAGTTGTTTATTAAATTGAAGATTTTTATGTAGTTGGTGTTCTACTTCGTTATATCCTAGGTGGGAAATAATAGTAGAGATTTGCTGATAATCGGTTTGGGAAGAAAAGATAATACTACCACCAATTGATACATCGTATTTTTTCAAGTTGAACCTCCTACATAGTTGTTTTTCGCCTCCTTATGTCAATAAGGAGCAGGGGAAGTTTACACTTCCCCTGTCTTGTCACTGAAAAAACTTAATTGAGAGGTTATTGCAGTAGTGGTAGGTTGGTTATTGATATTCAAAAATCACACGAGGAGTGAGCTTGGTAATCAGCTCATAGCTAATCACGCCGATGTGTTTCGCCACATCTTCAATCAGTAATTTTTCTCCCCAAAAAATCACTTTATCGCCTACTTTATCTTGGCTATCAGCCCCTAAATCAACCGTGAGCATATCCATTGACACACGCCCGACAATCGGCACAATTCTGCCGTTTACCAAAACAGGCGTGCCTTCAGGAGCGTTGCGAGGGTAGCCATCGCCGTAGCCCATTGCGATTACACCCAGTTTGGTATCTTTCGGGCTGACCCAAGCACCACCGTAGCCGACAGGCTCGCCAGCTTTGTGGGTGCGGACCGCAATCAGTGATGAAGAAAGGGTCATCACAGGCTTAAAACCTAAATCAGTAATCGGGCTGTAGTGTGGAGAAATTCCGTGCATAATAATGCCGGGGCGAACCCAATCATAATGAGCTTGTTTCCAATACAAAATTCCGCTTGAGGCGGAAATGCTGCGATCGTGTGCTTTGTATTTGTCGGTGGCTTGTTCAAACACGGCGATCTGTTTTTCCGTATAACCGCAATCTAATTCGTCTGCACGGCTGAAATGGCTGACAAAACTAATAGAATTGACCAACGCACATTTTTGTAAACGTGCTACAAACATATCCACTTGTTCGGGGTGAACACCTAAGCGGTGCATACCGGTATCAATTTTTAGCCAAATATTAATCGGAAAATAGATTTTTGCCTTGCGTTTCCAAAAGCCTTTTTTCTGCTCTTCTTCCCATTCTTGATTCACTTGTTCTAATAATTCCAACTGTTCAATGTTATGAATCACGGTGTCAAATTTGCGAGAAAGGGTTTTAAGCAACTCTTCACGATCAAAAAAACCTTCCACCAGTACAATTTTGCCGGTATAGCCGGTTTCTTGAATTTCCAATGCTTCACGCAAGCGGGCAACACCAAAGCCATCGACTAAATCTGTCAGTGTGGCGGCAGCTGGCAGTAAACCTTGCCCATAAGCATTGGCTTTGATCATCGCCAATAATTTTTGCTGTGGAGCGAAAGATTTAATAAGTTGGATATTATGGCGAAGGGCTTGGCTGTCAATGGTTGCGGTAGCTGGTTTCATATTTCTTCTAACGAGATAAATTAATAAGTGTGCGAAATTATACGCTGAAAATGAAAAATCCCTTAGAAAATAATGCAAAAAAGATTAGTATTAGCGAACTAATGCGAGAAGTTTTATATGCTAAATTTATTATTTGAACTAAAAAAAGAGAAGATTATTTCTGATTTAAACTACCAATTTGCGGCTTTTATTGAGAGCAAACAAATGCAATATAATTATCCTCAGCAGCAAAAAGATCTGGCGGTGTTGCTTGCTGCATTGATTTCTTATCAAGTTGGATTAGGGCATACGGTGTTACGTTTAAATTCGTTAGAACTTTCTAATCTTTTTGAGTTAAGTGCAAAACCGCAATGCCATCATATACTTAAGGCAATTTTGCAAAAAATTGGAAAAATTTCACCGCTTGAATGGCAAGACGTGTTAAAAGATCACATTGCTTTTAGTTATTTGCCTGAAAAAATTGCTCCGATGTTGTTTCAAAATGGGCTGCTTTATTTTTATCGTTATTGGCAGGCAGAGCATAATATTGCACTTTATTTGCAACAAGCGGTCAAATTTTCAGAAAAATTTACCAATGCAGAGTTAAATAAAAAAATTATCGAGCAACTATTTGAGCGTCAATCAAACCCTCAACAAGAAATTGATTGGCAAAAAGTAGCGGTTGCAACTGCACTTGAAAAACAATTTAGCCTTATTTCCGGTGGACCGGGAACAGGGAAAACCACTACGGTTGTGAAACTATTGCTCGGGCTTCAACTAAAACAGCGAGAGCTACATCAACCTTTTCTCCAGATTGCCCTCGCAGCCCCAACGGGCAAAGCGGCAGCAAGAATGAAAGAATCGATTGAGGGAAAATTAGCGGAGGAAAAACAACTTTCGCCCGAATTAATTAAAGCCATTCCAACAGAAGCAATAACAATTCACCGTTTACTTGGTGCAAGACCTTTAACCGATGAAACAAAATATAATGTGAAAAATCCACTCCATTATGATGTGGTTGTACTAGATGAAGCATCGATGATCGATGTATCAATGATGGAAAAAATTATGCAAGCATTGAAGCCAACCGCTTGCTTGATTATGTTAGGGGATAAAGACCAGCTTGCTTCCGTTGAGGCGGGATCTATTATGGGCGAGTTAGGTTCATTCTTGGCGTATGGCTATAGTCAATCTCATTGTGATTATTTAAAAAAAGTTACTGGTTATGGAATAGAAGTAGGTAATGCTTTAGCAATTGGTGATTCACTGGCTCATTTAAAACATAGCTATCGTTTCGGCGAAAAAATGTGGATCGGTGAGTTAGCTAATGCGGTTAATGATCAAAAAATTAATTATTCTTGGGAAATATTTGCTAAATACCAAGACAGCGGTAAGTTAGAGAATAGGATTTATCCTGAAACAAAGGATATGGCAGATAAATCAAATTGGCTTGAAAAAAGCGTGCAAATGGTTGTGGATAAAGCCGTAGAGCTTTATCGTGCTTATTTGCAAGCGGTGCAGCAAAGAGAAGAAAATCCGCAGGCTATGAGCGTGAAAACCATTTTTGACAAATTCCAAAAAGTACGTTTTCTATCGGCATTGCGTGTCAGTGAATTAGGCGTTGAAAAATTAAATGTAGCGATAGCGGAAGGCTTGCGTAAAGCTGGCTTGGTGAGATTTAATCATAGCCGAGACCGCTATATTGGCAAACCCATCCTCATTACCGAAAATATGCCAACAAATAAAATCGCCAGCGGCGATATTGGCATTATTTTACCTGATGAAAATGGAGAAATGAGAGTTTATTTTGATTCTCAACAATCAGACGAACAATATCATAGCTTGCCATTGAGTAGAATCTCAAGTTACGAAGCGGCTTATATTATGACAGTGCATAAATCGCAAGGATCGGAATTTGAGCATACTGTTTTAGTATTGCCGCTAGTGATTTCTCCTGTATTAACGAAAGAGCTAATTTATACAGCGATTACTCGAGCTAAAGATAAATTCACGTTATTTGGTAGCGAGAAAGTATGGAAATATAGTGTAGGATCTAAGACAGAAAGACAAAGTGGCTTAAAAGAGCAATTAATTAGCAAATTTTGTTAATGGAATAATCAAATTGCCGAGAAATTCAACAAGCGGTGATTTTTTCAAAATTTTTTGCAAAAAACACTTGCGTTCATTTTAGATTTCTCTATAATGCACCCCACACAACGACGCACTGTTGTGAAGAGATTAAGTTTGATTCCGGTGCGTCGTTTTATTTTGCTCTTTAACAATTTATCAGACAATCTGTGTGGGCACTTGTTGATTAACTTGATTTTGAAAATATTTTTTAATTTTGAAGTCTTAATAGGTGCTAACTAGAAATTCATTTTAACTTTTTTAAGTTTACTTAAATTAGTGTGATTATTTTATGTCAGCAGTATTGAGCGATTGAACTTTTAATTGAAGAGTTTGATCATGGCTCAGATTGAACGCTGGCGGCAGGCTTAACACATGCAAGTCGAACGGTAACAGGGAGAAGCTTGCTTCTTTGCTGACGAGTGGCGGACGGGTGAGTAATGCTTGGGAATCTGGCTTATGGAGGGGGATAACTACTGGAAACGGTAGCTAATACCGCGTAATGTCTGCGGACTAAAGGGTGGGACTTTCGGGCCACCTGCCATAAGATGAGCCCAAGTGAGATTAGGTAGTTGGTGAGGTAATGGCTCACCAAGCCGTCGATCTCTAGCTGGTCTGAGAGGATGACCAGCCACACTGGAACTGAGACACGGTCCAGACTCCTACGGGAGGCAGCAGTGGGGAATATTGCACAATGGGGGGAACCCTGATGCAGCCATGCCGCGTGAATGAAGAAGGCCTTCGGGTTGTAAAGTTCTTTCGGTAGCGAGGAAGGTGGTTGTTTTAATAGAACAATCAATTGACGTTAACTACAGAAGAAGCACCGGCTAACTCCGTGCCAGCAGCCGCGGTAATACGGGGGGTGCGAGCGTTAATCGGAATAACTGGGCGTAAAGGGCACGCAGGCGGACTTTTAAGTGGGATGTGAAAGCCCCGGGCTTAACCTGGGAATTGCATTTCAGACTGGGAGTCTAGAGTACTTTAGGGAGGGGTAGAATTCCACGTGTAGCGGTGAAATGCGTAGAGATGTGGAGGAATACCGAAGGCGAAGGCAGCCCCTTGGGAATGTACTGACGCTCATGTGCGAAAGCGTGGGGAGCAAACAGGATTAGATACCCTGGTAGTCCACGCCGTAAACGCTGTCGATTTGGGGATTGGACTTTGAGTCTGGTGCCCGTAGCTAACGTGATAAATCGACCGCCTGGGGAGTACGGCCGCAAGGTTAAAACTCAAATGAATTGACGGGGGCCCGCACAAGCGGTGGAGCATGTGGTTTAATTCGATGCAACGCGAAGAACCTTACCTACTC
>NZ_JBXGGI010000015.1:0-2615 GCF_056854775.1 Mannheimia sp. | reverse complement strand
CGAATAAAATTGATTTGGTTTTCTTGAATGGTAGGGCTTAATTCTGATTTTTTAGCATTTGAGATTTTTTCTATTTCATATCCTCCTTGACCTAAAATAAACTCGTTTACGTGTTCATCAATAATAAATAAATCTTTTGGCGTTAGATATGTATTTCTACCTTTGTCAAAATCTAAAATTTGAATATAAAATCGTATTCTAGTTTGTGTTTTAGGGTGTTTTGCTGAGAGTAATTGACCAGCGAAATTTAAGCAAATTCCTTTTTCTATAATCTCAGTTTCTATATCTACACTTCCCCAAATACTGCTATAAATGGAAAGTAAACCGTTATAAGAGCTAAATTCATCAAATGTATATTTTTTAAATATATAGTCTATTTCAAAATCTTCCTCTGATTCCCCATTTTCTAGTTCAATAGTGCCATCTTCCATTATTGTCATTTTAGGTTGTTCTACAATTAAGTATTCTTCTTTATTAAAAGAATGCCCACCTATAATTAAATCACCATTTCTATTTTTATTTAAAAAAACACTTAATTCTAGTTTTCTTAAATACCAAAAATGCAATAAGTCATCTATTTCTAATTCTTCTCCAGTTAGATTTTTGATTCGTTTAATTGCTTGCTCTAGCGTGTACCATTTTCTAGGCGGTAATTTGTAGTTTGTCATTCTTTTACTCTCTTATATATAAAAAGCCCTTTCGGGCTTGTTACTGAATGCGGTTTAATACGCTGTCGTAAACAGTTGAGCGTTCTCTTTTACCTATTGCTAACACTAGCACGGTAATTTCACCATCATTGACTTCATAAACTAAGCGATAGCCTAGCGATTTGAGCTTGATTTTATATAAATTCGCTAGGTTCCCTTTGAGCCTGTCGCCCTCTATATGTGGATTTTCCAGCCGTTCGGCTAATTTCTTTTTTAGCTGGTTTTTGATTGGCTCTCCTAATTTTTCCCACTCTTTTAGGGCTTTTCGATGAAATTTAAGTTTATAAGTCATCTAATTTTACTGTAATAAAATCGGCTTCAGCTTTACGTGTGTGGGCAATTTTCCCTAGTTCTAAATCTTCGGCTAAATCTTGGTAAAATTGAAAGGTTTCAGGCGTTACGCAATAAAAAGCGGGTTCATTACGGTTTAAAATAGCAATAGCTCCATTTTCCGCTGTTCCTTCCCTTACTGTTCCCATTGGATCTCGTTTTAAGTCTGTAATGCTTGCTACGTTTGCGGTTAATACTTGATGAATAGCCATTTTTTCCTCTCTGTGTACAGTCTTTATGAGAGGATTATAGGGCGTTTATCAGTCTTTTAAAAGTCTTTTTAAGTTGCAAGCGGTCGTTTTTTGTCGCAAAAATGCAAAAAGCCCCTTTTAGGGGCTTTGGGTTAGTCGTCTAAGAAGTCAATAATTGCCCCTGTTTGTTCGGGCTGTTCTTGGGGCTTGGGTTCGCCGTGAGCGGTTAAAATGCGATATGCTTCAACTTCGCTAACTTTCTCAAGTTCTAGTAGGTCAGAAACAAAATCCAACTTTTCTAAAAGCTCCATTTCTTCCACTTGTTGAATATAGTTTTCTAGGCTCATTCTTCAATAACCTCAATATTCTCAATTAAACAACAAGCATTAAAGTCTTCTACAATGTAATCCACATTGAGGGAGAAAAATGTCTCTACGCTGTCTTTTTGTGGCGTATTAAACGCTTTACGGCGGATATTGTTTAAATGCAAATATAGCGAAAGGTTATCTAATCGAGTAATTAAAATCGCATTGCTTGGAAAGTAGGGAATACTTACCGCTTTTAGTCCGCCTTTGGCTTGTTGGCATAGGGTTAAAAGGTCGGCTAAGTTTTCGCTTAAATCGTTGTGTTCAAGTTGAATAATATCATCTGCGATAATATCACGACCACAAATTGCGATCATATCTCCGCCCATTGCGTAAGCCGGGCTGATTTTGCTTAAACCTTGCTTAATCAGGGCGTTTACGTTCTTAAATGCTTGCCCTTTGCCTACGGTTGCCCCATTGATGATGGCTTGCGGTTTGCCCTCTCTGATTTTTTGTAGCCAACCTTTCTTTACGTCTTGGGCTAGAGGGTTATCTATAGCATTTGATGTATCTGCACGGCTTACCCCTTGCCAACCTACCATTAAAAGTCCTCGCAATAGGTTATCATCTAATAGCTGGTTTAAATGTTCTTCTAGGTTGTTTTCGAGGTTGTAGGCATCAATTTTTTCATAGCGAATATAACTATCAATGTTGATTTGTTCGCAATGGTATTTTTGAGCCGGTGCAAGAGCGTGTTTTGGTTCGCGTGCTATGTCTTGGTCGGTGTTTGTTGTGCCGGCAATCGGTGTGAATAGTCCGATTGCTTCGCCTCTTTCATATCGTGTTTGAATTAAATTCAATAACTTAAAAAGGCGATTTTGTTTTAATCGTGCAATTAATTTTTTTTGTTCTTCGGGGCTGTCGTCAAATAAAATAACGTTGCCTTGTCTATCTAATTTTAATGCGTGTGCAAAAGTGGAAAAGCTCATTTTCTAAGTCCTTACAGTTCGTTAATTAATGATGATAAGCCTTTAGGCTGTTCTATATATTTTTCTTTATGTAATTCTGTTGGCGTTTTTTGA
>NZ_JBXGGI010000014.1:0-4080 GCF_056854775.1 Mannheimia sp. | reverse complement strand
ATCTTCGCTTATCGGCACTGGCTCATTAGCAATCAAACTTGCTAATAGCTCCCCCAATAATGGAGCGGTAGTCAAACCGCGAGAAGCTAACCCATTCACCATATATAAATTTGCAAAAATTTCCGCATTTTCGACCGCTTGTTTGCGTCTTAGCTGATTGTATAAATTGGCATACTGCTCTTTTTGGCGAGTAAAATGATGAATTGCACCCACCATTGGAATGCGATCTCGAAATGCCGCTCTAATACCAACTTTTGCCAGATTTTGCGAATAATCAATGCCATTTGTCCACTCACAAGCGGTTAAATTTTGCTGAAGTTTTGCAATATTCTCTAAATGTTCTGTTTCGCTAAAACGGGTTTCTGCATTATCTCGAATATGGCTTGCCCCAATACAATGCTTCCCTGATTTCGCCATTGGCGTTAAATAGCCATCATAGCAAACCACACATTTTAGTTTTTGCAGTTGCATTGTAGTAGGAATTTGGCTCACTTGCCCCCGTACAGGGTAAAGCGGAATGCCATTAGCTTGGCTAAATTCATTCAATGTATAACCATTTGCCAGCACAACGGCTTGGTGTTGAAAAACGTCTCCGGCTGTCTGCCATTGCCATTTTCCGTTTGAAAATAGCAAATTCTCAACTTTGTGATTAAGCACTATTTTCAACCCTTTAGCTTCAAGCCACGCAAAGCCATTTCTCACAAACTGTACTGGCGAAAGCCAACCACCTTGTGGAATAAAAGCCCCACCCTTTGGTACATTTAAGCCTAATTTCTCGCTTAATTCATCAGCAGAACACAATTTAAATAGCGTTTCGTCATCAGTTTGTCCCGCCATTTTGGCAAGTTTTTTCGCTGTTTTATCATTATAGGCATAAAGTGCCACACCATTTAGATTATGCTCAAATTCAAATTCCGCTTTAAGCTGTGCTAATCTTTGCAACGCATAGTCAAAACTGTGAATATAAAACCGCACATTTCGTTCATCATCATCACTCAATTGTGGATAAATCGCTCCCTGCAAATTACCGGAAGCATTCATCGCTACATTTTCATCTTTACAATAAAGCGTAACTTGCTTGCCTTTTTCTAGTAGTGATAACGCCACAAATAAACTTGCCACACCGCCACCAATAATCGCAATATCTTCTACACTTTCATTTTTGGCATAAAAATAAGGATAACTAGGCGGTTGAATTAAGCTCTCAAGCGGTTTTTCTCCCCACAGCATTTCTCGTTTTCTGCCAAAACCTTTGCGTTTTTTTACCTCAAAACCTGCTGCTTGCAAGCCTCTTCTCACATTACTTGAAGCCGTGAAAGTTGCAAAACTGCCGCCATTCGTAGTTAAACGGAACATTTGCTGGTATAAATGGTCATTCCACATCTCAGGGTTTTTATCGGGCGAGAAACCATCTAAAAACCACGCATCGACTGTACTATTATAAAGATCACCTAACTGAGGTAAATTCTCTGCAATATCTCCAAACCATAGATCCAAATAAATATGTTTAAAATGATAACGCTGACAGCCTTTCTGACGTGGCAACCAGCAAGCGGTCAAATTTTCAGATAAGTTTGCAAATTGTGGGTAATGTTGATGAATTTCGCTGAGCTGGCTTGAAGTGAGAGGGAATTTCTCAAATGAAATAAAATAAAGCCGTTTGAGTTTACTTTGTGGAAATTCCGCTTGAAATTGCTGGAATTTATCAGCAACTGCTAAAAAATTTAAACCTGTACCAAAGCCTGTTTCCGCAATCACAAAGGCATCTTTTGTGTGAGATTGCCATTTTTCCCAAAGTTGATTACCTTCTTGGAAAACATAATAACTTTCCGCTAAACCATCTTGGGTGGAAAAATAAATATCATCAAATTGTTCTGAAACAGGCGTATTTGCAGCATTAAAAGAAAGTGAGGCAAAAGCAAGCTTAGACATCATATCCCTCAAAACAAAACACGGAAAACCAAGAGATTTTCCGTGCCTTAATAATAAATAAATATTAGAAAATATTGTAGGCTAAAAAGACAATCATACCAAGTGCGAAAGCCACTGTTAGCATTGAATAACCCAAAGTACCCATATATAAATCCTCATTGTTAGTTATTGTTAAAATATCGTTTTTATTCTAACACAATTTAATGGGCTGTGTCGCTATGCGTGAATAATTTTCGTAAAACAAGCGGTCAATTTTTCCAAATCTTTTACGCCTTTGGCACTTTCAACACCTGAGTTTAAATCCACGCCTAAACAACCTTGAGCTAAGGCAGTTTCAATATTTTCCGCATTAATACCGCCCGCTAATAATGATTTCTGCTTCAACGTTTCTGGAATTAACGCCCAGTTAAAGGTTTTACCTGTACCGCCTTGCTGGTTCGCCACTTTGCTGTCTAACACATAACGAGCAACTTGTGGATTATTCTCAAACTCTACATTTTCCGCTTCAATATCCACTGATAATGCTTTCCAAATTTGGGTTTGATCGCCAAGTTTTCCCGCTAACTCTGCAATATATCCATCATCTTCAGAGCCGTGTAATTGCACCGCAAATAACTCTAACTGTTTTGCAATTTTCTCCACAAATTCGACCGCTTGATCTTGGAATACCCCCACATAACGAAGCGGTGCATTTACCACTAATTCCTGTGCTTGGCGAAGCGAAAGCTGGCGTGGCGAGCCTTCGGCAAAAATTAAACCACCATACAATGCCCCTAGCTTATACACTGCTTTTACATCTTGCACTCGAGTTAAACCGCACACTTTATTTTCGCCGAAAACCACTGCACGCACCGCATTATTTAGATCCGCATTCCCCATCAGACTACTGCCGATCAAAAAAGCGTTAACATAAGGCTTAATTCGTTTAACCTGATTGTGATCATTAATACCTGACTCAGAGACTAAACAAACATCAGCAGGAATTTGGTGCTGATATTTTTCCACCAAGCGAATAATTCGGTTCATATCAATAGTGAGCGTGTGCAAATCACGGTTATTTACCCCAATCACTTTCGCCCCTAACGCTAATGCACGCTCAAATTCCGCTTCGGTGCTGGTTTCAGTCAAAACCCCCATTCCTAGCTCGTGGGCTAAACTCGAAAGTTCACGATAAGTTTCATCATCAACGACCGACAACATCAGCAAAATCGCATCAGCGTTATAAAAACGGGCAAGATAAACTTGATAAGGCGAAATCATAAAATCTTTACATAAAATCGGCTGTGTAGTCTGACGTTTAACTTGGTCGATATAGCGAAAATCGCCTTGAAAATATTGCTCATCAGTCAAAACAGAAATCACACTGGCATAGTTTTTATAAACTGCCGAAATACTGTCTAAATCAAACTCTGCTCGAATTAATCCTTTTGATGGCGAAGCTTTTTTACACTCTAAAATATACGCAGGCTCTTGGTGAGAACCTTTTGCCAATTGAGCATAAAAATCACGATCACTTTTCACGATTTTGTGCTGAAATTCGCTTAATGGGAAATCTTGTTGCTTTTGCTCCACCCAAATCGCTTTATCTTGTACGATTTTTTGTAAAATAGTCGGCTGATTAGTTGAATCGGTATTTTGCATATAAATTCCTAGAGAGAAATAAGTTTGAGTGGTAGAATCTGTGCTTATTTTTACCTGAAAAAGACGAATTTCACAAGCGAAACTGAAATGAAAGATCAAGTTAAACAACATTTATCAGATTTAGAAATTGCCCTGCGTGTTAATCAACTGTGGGAAGCTACTCCGCCAAGCCCTGAGGCACTTGCCAATGAGCAACCATTTTGTGTAGAAACGCTCACACCAACTCAATGGCTACAATGGATTTTTATTCCAAGAATGCGAGCTATTTTAGAAGCTACCGCCGATTTACCTCGCAATTTTGCCATTACACCTTATTTGGAAGAAGCGTTAAAAAATGAAGCATATTTGCAGGCAATTTGTGAGCCTGTATTGAAATTAGAAACGTTGTTGAAAGATTAATTTCTATTAATCGCCCTCAAAATAATATGACCTTAGACATTTTATACCAAGACGATGAACTTATTGCCATTAACAAACCTGCCGGAATGTTAGTGTATCGCTCTTGGC
>NZ_JBXGGI010000013.1:0-18468 GCF_056854775.1 Mannheimia sp. | reverse complement strand
CTAGGAATATTAAGACTCCGTAATCTACGTCTTGCAGCGGAGCAAAATATATACCCAGAAATAGAGCCTAACATAATTAGGATGCTAAATAGAATCAGGACTTTCTCTAAATTGAAATCACTATACTCTGGTAATATTTCTAGCAATACTTTTGCTCCAAATATAAGAACGAAAATAAATATAGGTAATGTAAATAGAGTAATAATAAAAAATTGTAGCCTGTTAGCTCTACCTTCAAAAGAAAATAATTTTCCTTCAGAAAATAATTGTGATTTAATGTGTTCGATTCCTGAGCTGTTATTCATCATTTTCTCCTTATTTTTTACGTTGAATACGAAGTTCTAACACCTTCGGTGAATAATTCCATACAACCTCAAAATAAGGTTGCTCCTTTGTAATTCTTTGCATTACTTTTTCAATAATCTCATCAGAGTAATGATGTAAAATATCCGCATCTTGTTCATAAAGGTGTAAGTCCTCTTCAATCAAAATACGAATCTTATTTTTAACGACATTATTGACAAGCTCATACGCCTCATTAAGCTCTTGATTTTTCATATAGAGTATCTCTTGTTTAGATAAATAAAGGTTTATAGGAAGTGTTAGGGCTTTCTCTGTCAAGAGAAAGCCCGATTAGGATATCCTAATCGGGCTTGTGACTAAAAAGCTGAAATAAGCAAAATAATTTTACTTCTTCCACCCTTTCAACGCATCAGCAAAGGCATTATTGCCAAATGCATTGCGGTTATCATTACGCAAGCGGTCATTTTTTGGCGAATTTTTGCGAATTTCTTGCGAATTTCGACCGCTTATTGCCTCACTTTTCGCGGCAGGGCTGTCATCTAAACGCATAGTTAAAGCAATACGTTTGCGTGCAGCATCCACCTCTAGCACTTTCACTTTTACCACATCACCGGCTTTCACCACTGTGTGCGGATCTTCCACAAAAGAGTTGGAAAGCATTGAGATATGTACTAAACCGTCTTGATGAACGCCGATATCCACGAAAGCCCCAAAGTTGGCAACATTGGTGACTGTACCTTCTAAAATCATACCGGCTTTTAAGTCAGAAATCTCTTCTACGCCGTCCATAAAGTTAGCAGTTTTGAATTCTCCTCGTGGGTCACGTCCCGGTTTTTCTAACTCTTTGAAGATATCATTCACGGTTGGTAAACCAAACTGTTCGTCCACAAAATCTTTGGCATTCAGTGAGTGAATTTTAGTCGCATTGCCCATTAACTCTGCGAGAGTTGAGGTAGTCGCTTGCAAGATTTTTTCCACCACTGGGTAAGCCTCAGGGTGAACGCTAGAGGCATCTAACGCATTTTTGCCGCCTAAAATTCGCATAAAGCCGGCACACTGTTCAAATGCTTTTGGCCCTAAGCGAGGGACTTTTTTCAGCTCAGTACGACTAGCAAAACGCCCGTTTTCATCCCGGAATGCTACAATATTTTCCGCCAAGGTTTTGGTCATTCCAGCTACTCTAGCGAGTAAAGGTGCTGATGCGGTGTTCAAATCCACCCCAACGGCATTTACACAATCTTCCACCACCGCATCCAGTTTGCGGGCTAATTGGGATTGATTCACATCGTGCTGATACTGCCCCACTCCAATCGCTTTTGGCTCGATTTTTACCAATTCCGCCAACGGATCTTGCAAACGGCGGGCAATCGACACAGCCCCACGCAGCGAGACATCTAAATTCGGGAACTCATTTGCCGCAAACTCCGATGCCGAGTAAACCGATGCCCCCGCCTCGCTCACAACCACGGTTTGCGGTTTGTTTTCTTTGATCTCTTTAATCACTCCCTTAGCAAAACGTTCGGTTTCACGGGAGGCTGTACCGTTACCAATCGCAATCAGCTCCACATTATGTTTTTTAATCAAGCTGAAAATTGCCACTTGAGCCTCTGATTCTCGCCCTGTGTGCGGATAAATGGTCGCAGTATCAAGCAGTTTGCCTGTGTTATCCACCACAGCGACTTTTACGCCAGTACGCAAGCCGGGGTCTAAGCCCATCGTATTTCTTGCCCCTGCCGGTGCTGCCATCAATAAGGCGGAAAGGTTGCGGGCGAAAACATCAATCGCCTCTTCTTCCGCTTTTTCACGCAAGCTGCCCATTAGTTCAGTTTCTAAATGCAGTGCGGCTTTGATTTTCCACGTCCAAGTAATCACTTGCTCACGCCATTTGTCGGCAGGTTGATTATTGAAAATTACCCCTAAGTGGCTGCGGATAATCTCTTCACAATGGCTGCTTTTTGCCCCTTCTTCCGCTTCCGGATCAGCATTTAGCGAAAGGGATAAAATGCCCTCGTTACGCCCTCGGAACATTGCTAATGCTCGGTGGGAAGGCACGGTTTTAAACGGCTCACTGTGGGCGAAATAATCACGGAATTTCTCACCCTCTTCCTCTTTACCCTCAATCACTTTCGATTCAAGCGTGGCGTAAGCGGTCAAATATTGGCGAAGTTTTGCAAGTAATTCCGCATCTTCGGCAAAGCGTTCCATTAAAATATATCTTGCCCCGTCTAAAGCGGCTTTGCTATCGGCAACGCCTTTTTCAGCATTGATAAATTGTTCAGCAAGTAATTCGGGCACTTGGTTTGGATTATTCCATAACGTTTCCGCCAAAGGCTCTAATCCCGCCTCAATCGCAATTTGTCCACGAGTACGGCGTTTGGGTTTGTACGGTAAATAGAGATCTTCTAACTCGGTTTTGCTTTCGCAATTTAAGATTTTCTCTCTTAATTCCTCGGTGAGTTTGCCTTGTTCTTCAATAGATTTCAGAATGGTTTGACGGCGGTCGTCCATTTCACGTAAATAGATTAAACGTGTTTCAAAATGGCGAAGTTGGGTGTCATCTAGTCCACCCGTTACCTCTTTACGATAACGAGCGATAAAGGGGATGGTGTTGCCCTCGTCTAATAAAGTCATTGCCGCTAAAATTTGATGTGATCCCACATTTAATTCACCGGCAATAATTTGGCTGATTTGACGATTTAACTCACTGTTTAATTGGCTCATTGATTTTCCTTCAATAAATTCGCTCGAGCTTTATCTAATTTTTCGAGCTGGGTTAATGTTTCATTCACTTTCTGCGGGTTTGGCTCTTTTTTCGCACACAGAATGATATTTTCTAAGCTATCTGCTTGATGATAATAGGGTTTTGGGCTTTTTACCGCTTGTTCAAATTGTTGATACGCCTGTTGGAATTGACCTTGTTTACATAAAAAAGTGCCGTAATTATTCAGCACATCAGGACGATTTTCACTTAAATTGAGCGCTTGTTGATAGGCTTTTTCAGCATTTTCAATATCACCTGTTTGTTGATAATAGTAGGCTAATACCGAATAAGGGAGGTAATCTTTTTCATCGTGAGCAAGGGCTTTATCAATATTTTGTTTTGCTTTGGGGAAATCGTTTTGTTCCAAATAGGCTAAAGCAAGATTAATGCGGGCTTTCACTGCTTCAGAGCGATTAAATTCAGGTTCGGAGGAAGATTCTTGCTGAGAAGAACACGCCGCCAATAACACTATCGCCATACAAGCGGTTATTTTTTTAAGAAATTTTGCAAACATAGCGTTCTCCTGTCATCAAAAGGCTAAATTTTACTGTTCAATACCCTATAAGACTAGAGATTTTTGCATAAAGAGGGAAATTTTTCGTGCGATTTTTTCGACGTAGATCGCAAAAATAATAATTGGAAGTTGCGTCGTTCTATGCTTTTTCTCAAGATACTTGACACGCTATAAAATCTCCCTAAACTAATCACTTATGATTACAAGGAATTGTTATGACAAATCCTCAGAATCAGGCTATTCAATCTTTTGATGTGTTTCTGACAAAGCATGCTCACAAAGAATTTTTAGCATTACCGGTTTCACTCCAAGCAGCAACTGCCGATGTTATTAATGAGCTAAAATTATACGGAAATACGCTTAGTGAACCAGAAGTAAAATCTTTTCAAAATGGGCTTAAAGAACTAAGAGCAAAATCAAGAGAGGGAATTTCTCGTAGCTTCTTTTTCTTTATTAAAGGTAAGCAAGCCTATATCGTGCACATTTTTCAGAAAAAGAGCCAAAAAACACCTAAGCATAACCTCGAACTTGCCATTGAACGTATGAAGAAATTAAAACAGGAATTAGAAAATGACAAAAGATCTTGATTTAGCAGTTATCTCTTTTGATGAAGTGCTACAGCAAGCGATGACAAATCCTCACTTTAAAGAGGAATTTGACGAGCTGAGAGTACAGCGAGAATTAGCTCAAATGCTAAAACAGGCAAGGCTTGAGAAAAACCTCACACAAGCACAAGTTGCCGAGCTTTCAGGGATTAATGTAAAAAATATCAGTCGCTTAGAACGAGGCGTAGTTTCTCCTAAATACGCAACGGTTGTCCGCTACGTAAATGCATTAGGTGGTTCATTCCAATATGTTCCACATTTAGGATAAAAAGAACAAAAGGCAGGAAACCCTGCCTTTTCTCTATTCAGATTAATGCGTTTTTACATCAATACCTTGTCCAAACTTGCGTTTTTCTAAGGTGCGTTTGGTGCGATCGATCACATCACCGGCAAGCTGACCGCAAGCAGCGTCAATGTCATCGCCTCGGGTTTTACGCACTGTTACGGTGAAGCCGTATTCCATCAGCGTTTTTTGGAAGCGATCAACACGGGAATTTGAACTCTTGCCATAAGGAGCTTCCGGGAACGGGTTCCAAGGAATTAAGTTCACTTTACACGGGGTATTTTTCAACACTTCCGCAAGTTGATGTGCGTGGTCTGTGCTGTCATTGACGTGATCTAACATCACATATTCAATCGTTACTTTACCGTGGTTAGCGTTAGATACCTCTAAGTATTTATTCACCGATTCCATCAACATTTTAATGTTATATTTTTTGTTAATCGGCACTAATACATCACGCAATTCATCATTCGGTGCGTGGAGCGAGATCGCTAACGCCACATCAATTTGCTCACGCATTTTATCTAATGCCGGCACAACTCCTGAGGTGGAAAGGGTTACACGGCGTTTTGATAAGCCGTAGGCAAAATCGTCCAACATAATTTCCATTGCAGGAATCACATTGTTCATATTCAAAAGCGGCTCGCCCATTCCCATCATCACCACATTGGTAATCGGACGTACACCGGTTACGCCAAAGTTACCGATAATTTTAGAAGCTCGCCACACTTGCCCGATAATTTCTGACACGCTTAAGTTGCGGTTAAAACCTTGTTGAGCAGTTGAACAGAAGGTACACGCCAATGCACAGCCTACTTGTGAAGATACACAAAGGGTTGCACGATCATCTTCCGGGATATATACGGTTTCGATTTGCTGATCGCCTACTTGCATCGCCCATTTGATTGTACCATCTGCCGAGCGTTGTTCTACTGCCACTTCCGGTGCTTTAATTTCCGCAATACGTTTTAATTTCTCACGCAATACCTTATTGATATTGCTCATATTATCGAAATTATCTTCCCCAAAATGGTAAATCCATTTCATTAGCTGATCGGCACGGAAAGGTTTTTCCCCCATTTCGGCAAACAGCTCACGCATTTCTTGGCGGTTTAGGTTTAATAAATTGATTTTTTCTTTCGGTTGGTCTGCTGCTCCACAGGCAGCATTAGTGATTTGTTCTGACATAAAATTAGAAAGCCTCGTTGTTACACGTTTTGTGGCAAAAGGTTAGGACGAACTTGCCCTTGTTTTGCGATGATTTTTAAAGCGTGCAATTTTACTGGTTCTTTTGTTTTAAGGCTAGTGCTTTTTAAGTCAAAATGTTTTGGATAAATAATATCCTTATAAAATATAAGACTATTTACATTAATCTAAATGATCTATAGAATATCAAACGATAATAATCATTCTCAATAACAAAAAGGAGGCTGAAAATGAAATTATCAACAATCAAAAAAGCATTAGTCTTAACCTTTGGTTTAAGCTCTGCAATGGCAATGGCAGAACCGTTTAAAGTTGTAACCACCTTTACCGTTATTCAAGATATTGCACAAAACGTAGCAGGTGATAAAGCTACTGTTGAATCAATTACTAAACCCGGGGCGGAAATTCACGATTATCAACCTACACCAAAAGATATTGTAAAAGCCCAAAAAGCTGATTTAGTATTATGGAATGGTATGAACCTTGAGCGTTGGTTTGAGCGTTTCTTTGAAAATGTAAAAGGTAAACCTGCCGTTGTTGTAACCGAAGGGATTACTCCAATGCCAATTACCGAAGGCGAATATAAAAACTTGCCGAATCCACACGCTTGGATGTCCACCGACAATGCATTAATTTACATTGAAAACATTCGTGCAGCTTTAGTAAAATACGACCCTAAAAATGCCGAAACTTACAACGCAAATGCAAAAGCCTATGCTGAAAAAGTCAAAGGCATTGCTGAGCCACTTCGCCAACGTTTAGCCTTTATTCCTGAGCAACAACGCTGGCTGGTTACAAGCGAAGGGGCATTTAGCTATCTTGCAAAAGACTACAACTTAAAAGAGCTTTATTTATGGGCGATCAACGCCGAAGAGCAAGGCTCACCGAAACAAGTTAAAAAAGTGATTGATGGCGTGAAAGCGAATAAAATCCCTGTTGTCTTTAGTGAAAGTACCGTTTCAGATAAACCTGCTAAACAAGTAGCGAAAGAAACCGGTGCGTTATACGGTGGTGTGATTTATGTAGATTCACTTTCAGAAAAAGATGGTCCTGTACCAACTTATTTAGATCTACTGAATGTTACCATCAGCACCATTGTTGAAGGTTTCGAGCGTAGTAAAAAATAACCAGAGTTAAAATGACAACACATTCAACCTCCATTTCCGTCGAAAATTTATCCGTCCGTTACAATAACGGACACATCGCCTTGCACGATGTGTCGTTTCAGCTTGAAAACGGTACGATTTGTGCATTAATCGGGGTAAATGGAGGGGGTAAATCCACACTTTTTAAAAGTTTAATGGGGCTGGTAAAACCACTTACCGGCTCAGTTAAACTGAGTCAATTACCCATTTCTAAAGCCTTAAAGCAAAATTTAGTCTCTTATGTGCCACAAAGTGAAGAGGTAGACTGGCAATTCCCTGTTTCTGTTTATGATGTCGTAATGATGGGGCGATACGGCTATATGAATTTCTTGCGTATTCCTCGTGGAATTGACAAACAAAAAGCAGAACAAGCAATGGAGCGTGTCGGTGTTTTGCATCTGAAAGAACGACAAATTGGCGAACTTTCCGGTGGGCAGAAAAAGCGAGTCTTTCTCGCCCGAGCCTTAGCCCAAGAAAGTAAGATTATTTTGTTAGATGAGCCTTTTACAGGTGTTGATGTAAAAACTGAAAATGCCATTGTTGAATTGCTCAAACAGCTCAAAGAAGAAGGGCATTTGATTTTAGTTTCTACTCATAATCTTGCCAGCGTGCCAAGTTTTTGCGATCAGGTGTTAATGATCAACCGAACATTATTAGCCGCCGGCAAAACAGAAGAAACCTTTAATAATCAAAACCTAGAAAGGGTATTTGGTGGTTTATTGCATTATCAAAAATAGTGTTTGAACAATAGGGAGGCTAACGCACTCCCTATTTTTTATTTGTGTTAGCGGATTTTAGAATACGCAAAACTTAGGAAAAAAATGACCGCTTGTACTAGAATGATAGTCGGACCTGTAGCAGCATCAATATGGTAGCTTAGTAAAGTACCAAATACAGATGAACCGACGGAAATCACTAACGCAATGGCAAGCATTTTATCAAACCGCTTTGTGAGCAAGTAAGCAGTAATCCCCGGTGTAATCAGCATCGCAACTACCAAAATCACCCCTACAACTTGCATTGCACTGATAATGGTTAAAGCTAATAGCGATAGCAAGCCATAGTGCAAGAATTTCACCGGCAAACCAACCACTTTAGCTTGGTTCATATCAAAACAATAAAGTAAGAAATCTTTACGTTTGAGCAACATAACTGCAAAAGTGAAAAGGCTAACCACCACTGTTTGGATTAAATCGCTTTTCGTTACCCCTAATAAGTTCCCAAACAAAATATGGGTTAAATGTTCACCCGTATTAAATGCGGTAAATAACAGAATCCCAAAGGCAAACATACCCGAAAACACAATCCCCATAATGGTGTCTTCTTTTAAACGACTGTTCTCTTTTAAATAGCCAACCGATAACGCACAAAATAAGCCCGAAGAAAATGCACCAATCGCAAGTGGTAAGCCTAATAATGAAGAAATCACCACACCCGGCAATACTGCGTGGGAAATGGCATCCCCCATTAAAGACCACCCCTTCAACACCAAATAGCAAGAGAGAACGGCACTCACACTCGCCACTAAAATAGCTGTGATGAGGGCGGTTTGCATAAACTCAAACTGAAGAGGTTCTAAAATCCAATCAAGCATTTTGCTCCTCCCCTTCTCGCTCTCCTCCTTTCACAAATTGACCTTTTTGCGACACTAAACCATATTTAGGAGCGAAACAAAATGCAGCGAGAAAAATCAAGGTTTGCAGGCATACAATCACAGCTCCTGTTGCCCCATCTAAAAAGTAGCTTAAATACGCTCCTAGCCCTGAAGTTAGTGTGCCGATAATCATTGCAATCATTACGACTTTAGAGAAACGATCCGACAATAAATACGCCGTTGCTCCCGGTGTTACCACCATCGCAATCACTAAAATTGCCCCAACAGTTTGTAATGCCACTACCACACAGGCACTTAACAGAGTAAAGAAGATGACTTTATAGCGTAATGGCGAAATACCCACTGAAAGAGCGTGGTGCTCGTCAAAAAAGACGAGTAGCAAATCCTTCCAAAATAGGATCAAACCGAGTAACGAAATGGCGATAATCAGTACCACTTGCCACAAATCTTCATCAGCAATCCCTAAAATATTTCCCATCACAATGGAATTTACGTCCACTGATATCGGATTTAAGGAAACAATAAACATTCCTAAGGCAAAAAAGGTGGTAAAAATAAAGCCGATGACAGCATCTTCTTTAATTTTTGTGAGGCTTTTTACCCAAAGAATTGATAATGCCGCCAAAATCCCCGAAAAAAACGCCCCAACGGCGTAAGGTAATTTTAACGCATAAGCAATGGCAACTCCCGGCACGACTGCGTGCGACAAGGCATCACCAATTAAAGACCAGCCTTTTAGCATTAAAAAGGCGGAGAGAAAAGCACAAACCAAGCCCACTCCCATACTCACAAAAATCGCTTTTTGCATATAGTTGTAGGCAAAAGGTTCTAATAAAACATCAAGCATAAAATCCTAACAAGTTGTTGATAATAGTTCGTATATACTACCATATAAACCACTTTGTATGTAGGGATTAAACCTGTATTTTGCTAAATATCTAATTTAAAATCGTAAGGATTCGGATAGCGATAAATAAAGCCCAATTCTGTGCAAATTTTTTCCGCCTTTACTACTCTCACAAGCGGTTGATTTTCGTCAGAAAATTGCAAATCCGCCAAGCCAAAGCGTTTTGCCATTTCGCCATAATACGCTTTACGAGTAGGGTGCTGTTCTGCACATAAATGGAAAATGCGTTGCCCGTTTGGTTTAGCTAAAAGTAAGGAAATGGCGGATACACAATCCTCTAAATGGACTAAATTCACAGGTTGGTTTGGTGATTTCAAATTCGATTTTCCCGCCAAATAAAACACTGGGTGGCGTTGTTTGCCGACTAGTCCAGCTAATCGCAAAATATCGCAATCAAGTTTTTGGCTTAACAACCAATTTTCTACTTTTGCAAGCAACGAATTTGGATCCGCTTCAGTATCTTCGGCAAAATTCCCCTCCGACATCGGCAAAACTGAGGTCGAGCTGATAAAAATCAAATGTTTTAAGCCTTTAGTCATCGCAAATGATGCCAGTTTTTGGATACCCGAAAAATACCCCTCTTCACTTGTCGTAGAAGGCGGCAAAGCAATAACCATTGCATCGGTTGCCAAAATACGCTCAATGTCAGGCGTAATGGCAAAATGATTTAAGTCTAGCGGATAGCACTCAACTGGTATATCGCCCACTGTGCGTTTTGTGCCGGCAACTTGCCAGCCCTCATTTTGTAATTTTTGGGCGAGCGGTAAGCCGAGCCAGCCTAAGCCGATAATGGTGATTTTTTTCATAAATTTTAGGCATAAAAAAAGCACCTTGTGGTGCTATCTGTTCTTTTTAAGATTGGAGCGGGAAACGAGGCTCGAACTCGCGACCCCGACCTTGGCAAGGTCGTGCTCTACCAACTGAGCTATTCCCGCATATTTGGTATATTATCGAAATGGTGCCCGAGGCCAGACTTGAACTGGCACGCCCCGAAAGGCGAGCCATTTTAAATCCTTTGCGTCTACCGATTCCGCCACTCGGGCAGCACGATATAGAAATTGGAGCGGGAAACGAGGCTCGAACTCGCGACCCCGACCTTGGCAAGGTCGTGCTCTACCAACTGAGCTATTCCCGCATTTAAAAACGCTACGAACTTCGTAGCGTCTCAACAGGTGCATATTCTATGGATTTCCGATTTAATGTCAAATAAATTTACAGGAAATCTTTAAAAAATGGTTTAAGTGGCGAAAAATAAGGCTTTTTTGCAAATTTTTGCACAAATTTAACCGCTTGTAATTCACTCTAGGCTAAAATTGATGCTCGGTAAAGCCTGTTGCAATACCAACTACAACCATTGCCGCCTTTTCCATTGTATCAACAGAAATAAATTCAAAACGTCCGTGGAAGTTCTCTCCTCCGGTAAATAAATTAGGACAAGGCAAGCCCATAAATGATAAACGCGAACCATCTGTACCACCTCGAATTGGCTCTAAATTCGGCTCAATGCCCTGCTCCCGCATTACTTTTTCCGCAATCTCAATCAGGTATGGATAGCCGTCTAATACCTCAAGCATATTGCGATACTGTTCAATAATCTCAACTTTGCCGCAGTTTTCGCCGTAAATTTTCTGCATTTCTGCCATCGTGTCTGTCAGCATTTTGCCAAATGTTGCCAGCTCTTCACGCTCAAAACTACGAAGAATATAACGCACTTCTGCTTTATCTACACCGCCTTCAATATCGTGCATCATAATAAAACCTTCACGATGCTCACTAGTTGCCGGGGTTAAATGTGGCGGTAAACGATTCTGGAATTCGCACGCTCGTTCTAACGCATTGATCATTTTACCTTTTGCCGTGCCGGGGTGAACGCTGCGACCAAAGAAAGTTACCACTGCGGCATCGGCATTGAAATTCTCATACTGCAACTCGCCAAGCGGACCTCCATCAAGCGTAAACGCTACATCGGCACCAAAAGCTTTTACATCAAAATGATCTGCACCACGCCCAATCTCTTCATCGGTGGTAAAACCAATGCGGATTTTACCGTGCGAAATCTGCGGATTAGCTTGTAAATACTCAATCGCCGAGAGAATAATCGCAATGCCCGACTTATCATCTGCCCCTAGCAGACTTGTGCCGTCAGTCGTTACCAATGTCTCGCCAATAAGTTTGTTTAAATTTGGAAAGTCGTTCGGCGAAAGCTTATCACCACTACCGCTTAATAAAATATCGCCTCCTTGATAACATTCAATTACCTGAGGCTTAACGTGCTTACCATTAAAATCGGGCGAAGTATCAACGTGTGCAATCAATCCCAACACAGGTATGGAGATATCCGTATTGGCAGGCAGTGTAGCAAACAGATAGCCGTTAGGATCGAGAAAAATTTCCGTCAGCCCCATTGATTCCACCTCTGCTTTCAAAAGGTTGAGCAAATCCCATTGTTGAGGAGAACTTGGCACGCTTTGGCTTTTCGGGTCAGAAGTAGTGTAGATTTGGGTATAACGTAAAAGACGGTTTAGAAGGGCTTGTTTCATATAATGTCCTTAATCATAGAATTTGCAACATTTTAGCCGAAATTGACCGCTTGTTACCAACAATATTCGGTTTTCGTTTCTGTGCGGCACTCTTTCAAATAAAAAACGATTTTTACGAGATAAATCGCAAAAATCGTTTTATGTGATACCCGATTTGTTATGCACTTTTCATTGAAGCTACAAGAGCGTTCAATGTCTCTATTTGTACCTTTTGCATTTCAATAATCTCCGCTTGATGGGATATTGTCTGCTTTAGTTGAGCAATTTCGGAAACTAAATTTTCTGAAGTTGGATTAATAATATTGATACTATGATTATTTCCACTTTCTTGAAAATAAACCACATTTTTCTCGCCTAATGTCATCAATTCCAACATATCGTAATTCAATACCTCACAAATTTGGCGAAGGCGAGAAAGATTAAGCTGGGTTTCTCCTCTCTCAATTTTGGAATAACCGTGTACGGAAAGCCCAACTCTTTCAGCCATTTCTTCCTGAGACCAACCTCTCGCTTCACGCAAAAAACGGACTTTTTCATTCACATTCATTTTAATCTCCATAAATTCGGTAGAAATGTTCACTTTGGGTTGATTGTAGAGTATTAAACGATAATGACATAATAAATTTAACATCATTTTAAGGAAAATTATGTCTCGCAGTTACTTATTCTATTTTAGCCTATTAATATCTCCCTTTACATACTCTAATGAAGAAATTGATGAGGCTCTCAAACTAGATCCTCGTGTACAGCAATTTGCTGAAGATTTGATGCACAAACAATACTCCTACGAAGATGCTTTTAAATTTGCAGTTTCACAAGCTAAACAGTGTCTTTATGGGAAAACCACTCCAAATAGTAGGATCTGTCAATCCTATGGTTTTTGGAAAGTTCATCTACGTCAATAATAGGAGAAAATCCGTGAAAAAAGCCCTTTTAGCCTTCTCAATCTTATTTGTTTCTTATTCTGCACACGCAGCTAAATGTGCTGATTTTGCAACACAAGCACAGGCACAATCTTATATGCATCAATATAGTGCATATAATTTAGACAGAGATCGTGATGGCATTGCCTGTGAACATCTACCACGCCGCTAAAATATCAATATTTTTAGCTATTTCTAAAGGCAGATGATCTCTGCCTTTTTCTATTCAGCCACGATCTCCCTTAGCAAATTCTCCACAAATTCCAACCGCTTGTTGTTTTCTTCCAGCGGTAATCTGAACTTGAATTTCACTGCCCCTTCGAAGCTATACACCGCCGGTTGTTTTTGGATAAGCTGAATAAACTTCATCGGGTCAGGTTGGGCGGTTGGTTTGAACTCCAAGTAGCCACCGTGGATGCCCGCATCAATTTTCTTCAAGCCGAGCGGTTGGGCGGCGAGGCGGAGTTGGGTGATCGCAAACAAGTTTTTGGTCGCCTCCGGCAGTAATCCGAAGCGGTCGATCAGCTCGATTTTGAGATCTTTGAGCTGGTCTAGGCTTTCCGAGCTTGCGATCCGTTTGTAGAACGACAGTCGCATATTCACATCTGGCAGATAGTCGTCCGGCAGTAATGCCGGTACTCGCAGTTCAATCTCCACTTGGTTTTGGGTGATTTCGTCCAGCGTTGGCTCACGCCCTTCTTGCAAGGCTTTGACCGCATTTTCAAGCAAGTCCATATAGAGCGAAAATCCGATACTTTCGATCTGTCCGCTCTGCTCAGAGCCGAGCAGTTCGCCCGCACCACGGATCTCTAAATCGTGGGTCGCAAGGGCAAAACCTGCACCGAGATTGTCGATAGTACTCATCGCCTCCAAGCGTTGCTCGGCATCTTTGGTCAGCGTTTTCGGGTGTGGCGTAAGCATATAGGCGTAGGCTTGGTGGTGCGAACGCCCCACACGCCCACGCAGTTGGTGGAGCTGTGCCAAGCCGAATTTGTCCGCCCGTTCGATGATAATCGTGTTGGCTGTCGGCACGTCAATCCCTGTTTCGATAATGGTCGAACAAACCAGCAGGTTAAAGCGTTGATGATAAAAATCGCTCATCACTCGCTCCAACTCTCGCTCTCGCATCTGCCCGTGTCCAATCACAACCCTTGCCTCCGGCACAAGTTGGCTCAATTTTTCGGCACAATTTTCAATGGTGGCGACATCGTTATGCAGGTAGTAAACCTGTCCACCACGCAGAATTTCACGCAAAATCGCCTCTCGAATCACCGCCTCATCGCTTTGTCGCACAAAGGTTTTGATCGACAGGCGGCGAGCCGGTGGGCTGGCGATGATAGAGAGATCACGCATTCCGTTCAACGCCATATTGAGCGTTCTCGGAATTGGTGTGGCGGTGAGCGTGAGAATATCGACATTAGCACGCAGTTGCTTGATTTTCTCTTTTTGACGCACGCCAAAACGGTGTTCTTCGTCAATCACCAGCAAGCCGAGATCACTGAAAGCGACATCGTCCTGCAACAGTTTGTGCGTGCCGACCAAAATATCGACTTGGCCGCTAGCGACTTTTTCCAAAATCGCTTTCTGCTCTTTGGCGGTTTTAAAACGGGAAAGCACTTCAACATTCACCGGATAATTAGCAAAACGGTCTTTAAAATTCTCGTAATGCTGCTGGGCAAGCAACGTGGTCGGGGCAAGAATCGCGACCTGTTTATGGTTCATCACCGCCAAGAAAGTTGCCCGAATTGCCACTTCGGTTTTACCGAAACCGACATCGCCACACACCAGTCTATCCATCGCTTTGGCTTGGCACATATCGCTGATAACGGCGTTGATCGCCATTTTTTGATCATCCGTTTCCTCGTAAGGGAAAGTGGCACTGAAACGGTCGAACTCCGCCTTATCGTAGGCAAAGGCAAAACCGGTCTGGCTCTCCCGTTTGGCATAGACATCAAGCAGCTCCGCTGCCACATCTCGGATTTTCTCCGCCGCTTTCTGGCGAGTTTTCGCCCACGCCTCGCTGCCTAATTTGTGCAACGGAGCGGTTTCGTCCGCACCACCAATATAACGGCTGATTAAATGGAGAGAGGCAACGGGAACATACAATTTTGCATCGTTGGCGTAATGCAATACCAAATATTCCGCTTTCATTCCGCCTGCGTCCAATACAGTCAAACCGCCGTAGCGACCTACACCGTTTTCCAAATGCACCACCGCTTGCCCGATTTTCAGCTCCGCCAAGTTGCGAATTAGAGTATCGGGATTAACGGTTTTACGTTTTTTTTCGCTGCGTTTTTGCTGGACTTTTTCGCCAAGCAGGTCGGTTTCGCAAATAATTGCCAAATTTCGACCGCTTGTTTCAATCACAAAACCTTGATCCAAATTGGAAATCATCAACGCAAGCGGTTCAATTTCATCGGAAATTTGCAAAATCTGTTTTGGTTTTACACCAAGGGGGCTAAGCAAATCCAACAGCGTTTCTCTTCGCCCTTCGCTCTCCACCGAGAACAAAATATCGCCCTTAAATTTTTGGCGGAACTGTTGGAACGCCGCAAACGGCTCTTTTGCACCTGATTGAATCGCAAGATCAGGCAAGTTCGCTACATTTGCGTTCATTTTCGCCGCCGATTTGCGAATTTTCTCGGCAGTTATGGTTAAACGTGGGTAGCCTTTCAGCCAGCGGTTCACTTCATCAATCGCAAACCAGAGATCGCTCGGTGGCAACAGCGGACGCATCGGATCCACTCGGCGACTCTCAAAACGGTTTTGTGTATCTTGTTGAAATTGTTCGGCTTTTTGTTGAATATCGGCGTAAGTGATAAACAGCGTGTTCGGGTTGAGGTAATCGAACAGGCTCGCCATTTCCGCAAAAAACAGCGGCTGCCAGTATTCGATCCCCGCATTCAAAATGCCCTTGCTGACTTGCTGATAAATATGCTCCGGCTCACGGCGGATTTCACCGAACGTTTCACGGAATTTGGTTCTAAAATGCTCGATCCCGTTGCTATCTGTCGGGAACTCGTGTGCCGGCAGTAAATTGATTTCGGCAATTTCTGCTTTGGTACGTTGGCTATCCACATCAAAGGTGCGGATAGTGTCGATTTCATCGTCAAAAAAATCCAAACGGAACGGCTCGCTCGCCCCCATTGGGTACAAATCCAAAATCGCCCCACGCACCGCATATTCGCCATATTCCAACACCTGATCCACCGCCCGATAGCCGGCATTTTCCAACTGCAAACGGAGGTTTTGAATCGAAAAACGGTCGCCTTTTTTAATCAGCAGCACATTGTTGGCAAGGTAGCTCGGTGGGCAGACTTTCTGCATTAAGGTGTTGATTGGCAACAGAAAAATCTGCTTACGCCCTTGTTGTAGCTCAAACAGGGTAGAAAGTCGGGCGGAGATAATGTCCTGATGCGGTGAGAAATTATCATACGGCAAGGTTTCCCAGTCGGGGAAAAGTTGCACCGGCAAATCGGCAAATTGCGGCAGCGATTTTTCCAGCCGTAACGCCGTGCGAGTGTCGGGGGTAACGACCACCGTTAAGCCGTTGAACTGTTGGGCGACTTGGCTGATCGCAAGCGTATCGGAATGACCGACAAGATTGCCGAGAGTTTGGTGATCTTGAAAATTACCGTCAATTTGTGGCAGATTAAGTGAAATTAGAGACATACAAGCGGTCTATTTTTGATAAAAAATTACAAATTGTCTCTAGTTTACTAAAGCAAACCAGATTGTGCAAAATAAGCTGAAAAATTATTCTATCTCTCCCGATAGCATTGCTGAAAATTTCTGATAGAATAAATTCCCTTTTTAATTTACTCAAAAAAACTATGAAAAATAAAATCTTAGGAAGTGCATTAATGATTGCAGGCACCACAATCGGTGCGGGTATGCTTGCAATGCCGCTAACCTCTGCGGGTATGGGTTTTGGTGCAACTGCTTTATTACTCATTGGCTTATGGGCATTATTGGCTTATACAGGCTTGTTATTTATGGAGGTATATCAAACCGCTCCACAAAAAGATGTGGGGGTAGCAAGCCTTGCAGAGCAGTATTTTGGTTTGTTCGGACGTGCTTTAGCGACTTTTAGCTTGCTTGTTCTACTCTATGCATTACTTTCAGCTTATATTACCGGTGGTGGTTCACTGCTTAGTGGTATTATGCCGGAAATGGCAGATGCTGATATGAAACTTAAAATCAGCATTTTAATTTTTACAGTGGTATTAGGTGCCTTTGTTGTAGTTGGTGTGAAATCCGTTGATGGTTTAACCCGAGTGCTGTTTCTTGGAAAAATCATCGCTTTCATTGCTGTGTTAGTGATGATGTTACCAAAAGCGAAACTAGAAAACTTAACTGCCATTCCGTTAGATAATTTATTAGTGCTTTCTGCTGTGCCTATTTTCTTTACGGCATTTGGTTTCCACGTAATTATGGGGACTATCAATACCTATTTAGATGCTGATATCGGCAAAATTCGTAAATCGATTTATATCGGTACGGCTATTCCGTTAGTTGCTTATTTATTATGGCAATTGGCTACGCACGGTGTATTAAGTCAAAACGAATTTACGACTATTTTAAAACAAGACCCTACTTTAAACGGCTTAGTAACTGCAACCAGCCAAATTACAGGTAGCACAATTTTAGGCGAAATGGTTCGTTTGTTCTCTGTACTTGCATTAATTACCTCATTCTTAGGTGTTTCGATGGGTATTTTTGAGGGTGTGGGCGATTTATTAAAACGCTTAAACTTACCAACTAACCGCTTATGGCTGACTATTGCGACCTTCACGCCGCCACTGTTGTTTGCGTTGTTCTATCCGGATGGTTTTATTATGGCTTTAGGTTATGCAGGTTTATTATTTGCCTTTTACGGAATGATTTTACCTATCGGTTTGGCGTGGAAAGCTCGTAGACAGCACCCAAATCTGCCTTACCGTGTAATTGGCGGTAATTTAGCCTTAGTTATCGCCTTAATCGCAGGTATTTGCATTATGGTCATTCCATTTTTAATTCAGCTGGGTTATTTACCACAAGCTGTGGGTTAATAAACCGATAAAGGCTACGATTTATCGTAGCCTTTTTACAAGCGGTTAAATTTGAGTAATCTTTTGCAAGTTAGCCGATTAATTTATATAACGCCCTGATTTGATCTTCTTTTAATGCCCCACCTACTTTTTCTCTGCCGACAAAAATCTTAAACATCGCATTCCCTTTTTTGTTGATAAACACCAACGAAACCGTGCGTTTTCCTCTAAATGGGCGGTCTAATAGATAAATCTTGGCACAATTTTCATAGCGTAAATGCCCTTGTAAACCGCCATTTTCTTTGTGTTCAAAATTGTAAAATCCACGAGAAATTGAACCGCTTGGTAATTTACCAACAAACTCAACAATCGCATCTTCCGTATGCGAAATAAAGGTAATTGCATCGTCCCATTCGTGAATTTCTTGTAGAATTTCAGCAAAGCGTTCCCCATCTGTTACTTTAAGCATATCCGGTGGCAGGTTAAGCATTACATCTTCCAGCGAACATTGATATTTTGAAGCAACCATCTCTAAAATTTGACCTGAATTTTCATTTAATTCATTGCGTAAATCGGTTTGTTGTTCTTGAGTTAGCACTGACATTGTTTCTCCTTTAATCAGATAAAAATCGGACA
>NZ_JBXGGI010000012.1:0-10580 GCF_056854775.1 Mannheimia sp. | reverse complement strand
GTGCAAGTAATTGTTCCGCAACGGAAATGCCCAACTGCTCTGCATTTTCTTTATGCCCTTTTGCAGAGGCTCGAATAATCTGCGAACCGTCTAATGCTCCCACTAAAGCATTTAGTGTAATTTCATCACCGTCTAAAGTGGCGAAACCACCTATCGGAACTTGGCAACCACCTTGCAAGCGAGTATTCATCGCTCTCTCAGCCATCACACAACAAGCGGTCGAATTATGCTTTAATTTTGCAACATAATTTAGCACACGCTCATCATTCACTCGGGTTTCAATCCCTACTGCACCTTGACCCGCTGCCGGCAATGATTGTTCCACCGAAAGATAACTACGAATTCTCTCTTGTAATCCTAAACGAATTAACCCGGCAGAAGCCAGAATAATCGCATCGTATTCATTGTTGTCCAATTTGCTTAAACGAGTTCCAACATTACCACGCAGAGATTTCACTTCTAAATGCGGATATTTTGCCATTAACTGACACTGTCGGCGTAAACTTGATGTACCAACAATCGCCCCTTCGGGTAAATCCTCTAAACTATCATATTTATTGGAAACAAAAGCATCACGCGGATCTTCACGCTCACAAATGACCGCCAAACCTAATCCATCAGGAAAACTCATCGGCACATCTTTCATTGAATGCACGGCAATATCGGCTCTGTTTTCCAACAAGGCTAATTCTAACTCTTTAACAAACAAACCTTTTCCGCCAATTTTTGCCAACGGCGTGTCTAAAATCACATCGCCTTTTGTTACCATCGTAACCAGTTCGACAGATAATTGTGGAAAATGTTTTTCCAACTCATTTTTTACAAAATTAGCCTGCCATAAAGCAAGTGGGCTTTGGCGAGTTGCAATGCGTAAAATGTCTTTCATAAGTTCTAAAAATTAAAACAGCATAGTAAATGCTAATTATCCTAACACTTTTTTAGCTTAACTGCCAAAAATAATCGCGGTTTTCTATTTGCGTTTAATCAAAACCCAGGCTTTTTCTTAAAAAATTATTTCCCTATTTTTATAGCATATATACAACTTTAAAAAGTTTGACATAGATCAAATCAATAATAAAACTTTGTGAATTTTTAACGACAAAATAACTCTTTTGGGTAATAATTTCATCAGTTAAAAAAATTATCAAATTTTAAATCTTATGAGGAAACAAACTATGGCTAAAAGCACTCAACCATTTGATGCCCAAGCAGAAGTCAATTCACTTGTCGAAAAAGGCTTAAAAGCACTTGATGAGTTTAGAAAGCTGAATCAAGAGCAGGTCGATTTTATTGTCGCCAAAGCCTCTGTTGCCGCCCTTGATAAGCACGGCATTTTAGCAATGCACGCTTATGAAGAAACAGGACGTGGCGTATTTGAAGACAAAGCCACTAAAAACCTGTTCGCCTGTGAGTATGTTGTCAATAATATGCGACATTTAAAAACAGCAGGGGTAATTAGTGAAGATGATGTATCAGGTATTACCGAAATAGCCGACCCGGTCGGTGTTGTCTGCGGAATTACCCCAACTACTAACCCAACCTCAACCACTATCTTTAAAGCGTTAATCGCCCTCAAAACCCGTAATCCAATCGTTTTTGCTTTCCATCCATCAGCTCAACAATGTTCTGCTCACGCTGCTCAAATTGTACGTGATGCTGCCGTTGCCGCAGGTGCTCCGGAACATTGTGTGCAATGGATTACACAGCCTTCAATGGAAGGCACTTCCGCATTAATGAAACACCCTGGCATTGCTACCATCTTAGCTACTGGTGGTAATGCAATGGTGGAAGCCGCTTACTCTTGCGGTAAACCGGCGTTAGGGGTTGGAGCAGGTAATGTACCCGCTTATGTGGAAAAAACAGCCAAATTAAAACAAGCGGTGTATGACATCGTAATGTCGAAATCGTTCGACAACGGTATGATTTGTGCTTCTGAACAGGCTGCAATTGTCGATAAAGAAATCTACAACGATTTCATCAAAGAAATGCAATCTTACGGCGTTTACTTAGTAAATAAAAAAGAAAAAGCTTTACTTGAAAAATATATCTTCGGTGTTGATAAAGCCAAAGACGAAAACTGCTCAGGGGCAAAACTCAATGCGGCAGTGGTTGGTAAACCAGCAGCGTGGATTGCAGAGCAAGCAGGTTTTAAAGTGCCGGAAAAAACCAATATTTTATTAGCAGAATGTGCTTTTGTAGGTGAAGGCGAGCCACTTACACGTGAAAAACTTTCACCTGTGTTAGCTCTACTCAAATCGAACTCAACTGAACACGGCTTAGAACTTTCTGAAGCAATGGTGAACTTTCACGGTTTAGGACATAGTGCGGCGATCCACACAGAAAACAAAGAGCTTGCTAAAACATTCGGCGAGCGTGTAAAAGCCATTCGTGTGATTTGGAATTCACCGTCTACTTTCGGCGGTATCGGCGATGTGTATAATTCTTTCCTCCCATCGCTCACATTAGGTTGTGGCTCTTACGGCAAAAACTCCGTAGGCAACAACGTGAGTGCAGTGAACTTAATCAACATTAAACGTGTGGGCAGACGGAGAAATAATATGCAATGGTTTAAAGTACCATCAAAAATCTACTTTGAGCGTGATTCAATCCAATATTTAAAATCGATGCACGATGTACATAAAGTGATGATCGTAACCGACCGTTCAATGGTAGATCTCGGCTTTGTGGACAGAATTACCGAGCAACTCCGCCAACGCCGCAATCAAGTAATGATTCAACTTTTCACCGATGTTGAACCGAATCCAAGCCTGCAAACCGTGCAGCGTGGTACAGAATTAATGCGTAGCTTCCAACCGGATACCATTATTGCATTAGGCGGCGGCTCGCCAATGGACGCAGCGAAAATTATGTGGTTATTCTACGAACAACCTGAAGTGGATTTCCGTGATTTAGTGCAAAAATTTATGGATATTCGCAAACGTGCGTTTAAATTCCCACAATTAGGCAGAAAAGCGAAATTTGTTGGTATTCCAACCACTTCCGGTACAGGTTCTGAAGTAACACCATTCGCAGTAATTACTGACGGCGATATTAAATATCCGTTAGCAGATTACTCTTTAACGCCAACCATTGCGATTGTTGATCCTGCATTAGTGATGTCAGTACCGTCTCACGTTGCAGCTGATACCGGCTTAGACGTTTTAACCCACGCAACCGAAGCCTATACCTCGATTTTAGCTAACGACTACACAGATGGTTTGGCGTTACAAGCAATCAAATTAGTGTTTGAAAACTTGGAAAAATCGGTAAAAGAGTTTGACGAAGCTGCTCGTGAAAAAATGCATAATGCCTCTACAATGGCAGGTATGGCATTCGCCAATGCATTCTTAGGTATTTGCCACTCAATGGCACACAAAATTGGTGGTAAATTCCACACAATTCACGGCAGAACCAATGCGATTTTACTGCCACACGTGATTCGCTATAACGGTACTCACCCAACTAAAGTAGCAACTTGGCCAAAATATACTAACTATGTTGCGGATATTCGCTTCCAAGACATTGCAAGAATGCTTGGATTACCGGCTGAAACACCGGAACAAGCAGTTGAATCTTACGCCAAAGCGGTTCACGATTTAGCCGTACGTTGCGGTGTAAAAATGTCATTACGTGAGCAAGGCGTTGATGAGCAAGCATTCTTAGATGCTCGCCGTGAACTTGCCTTACACGCATTTGAAGACCAATGTACGCCGGCAAATCCACGCTTGGCAATGATCGAGGATATGGAAGAGATTATGACAAAAGCCTACTACGGCAAGGCTGAATAATCTTTCACTATGACAGAATGACCGCTTTACAAGCGGTCATTTTTGTTGGCTTTTTTGCAAAAATAACAAAAAGTGCAAAAATAATAAAAAATCTCACCGCTTGTAAGTTATCGCCAGCCTCCGCCAAGTGCTTTATACAAGCTAATTAAATTTAAGGCTTGTGAAAGTTGAGATTGAACCAATTGTTGCTGATAATTCAGCACCGATGTTCTTGCTCTAATCGCCACATCTAAAGTTTTTTCGCCATATTTAAACAGACTTTGTGCATCATTTGCCTGCTTTTGAGCCTGTTTTACCGCATTTTGCAATAACTGGCTTTGCTTACTTAAACTAGCTTGATGTTGATAAGCCGAATCTACCTCGCCAAGTGCTTTTAAGAGACTGTTGTCGTACTCAATCATCGCAGCCTGTAGGCGAGCATCTGAAGCATCAATATTGGCTTGTATTCTGCCATTAGTAAAAATCGGCAGCTTCACGCCAACACTCACTAGGTTCGCTAAAGCCGAAATTGGCGATAGATCATTGTTGATTTTGATATAACCGCCCTGCCCTAAGAACTGGATGTCAAAACGTGGGTAGAGATCTGCTTTCGCACTCGCCAGCTTAGCCGCCATTGCTTCTACCTGACGGGCATTTGCCCTTATATCCGGGCGGCGTTCAATCACTGTACTTGGCATTTGCCCACTTGGGCTATCCGGAATTTTCGCTAATGGATTACCACTTTTGGCAATGCGAAAACCTTGTGGCACTGTACCAATCAATACCGCAATATTACGAGTGAGGGCATCAGCTTGTGATTGTAACATTGATTGTTGAGCCTGTAATGCAGTGATTTGAGCTTTAATTTCACTGATTTCATACGCAGTTGCCTGCCCTGCATTAAAACGCCCTTGAATATAACGCTGTAGTTCATTCAAGATAGCCACATTTTTACGAAGAATTTCTTGTTTCTGCTCAATGGCATAAATTCGGAAATAATTTTCCGCAATACTGCTGGAAACTAAAAGCTGTGCACCATAAACTTGTTCTTGGCGTGCTAACGCTCCTGCTCTTGCAGCATCAGCATCGCTGCGTTTTTTACCAAAAAAATCTGGCTCCCAAGAAGCAGAGATTCCGCCTTGTACCGCTGCTACATCAGAGCGTTTTGGATCAAACAACCCGGTGTCCATATCCATCAGACCTCCACCAACAGAACCACTTGCCCCAATGTTAATCCCTTTATCGGCTTCGGTATATTGGCTGTTGGCTTGAGTTTCCGCTAATCGGGCTTGGGCGAGTTTGATATCAAGGCTGTTGGCTAATCCTTTTTCAATCAAGGCAGTTAATTGCGGATCACTCCAGTTTTTCCACCATTGTTGGATTTCGTTCGCACCTTTAGCTACTTGGGCTTTGTCGAATTCAAGCGGCACTTCAACGGAAGATTTCGTATCGACGCTAATGCTATGACAAGCGGTTAAAAAAGCGGTAAAAATTGCAATTGTTGATAATTTATAAAGGTTCATTTTTTATCCTTGTTTAGATAGCATAGATTTAAATTGCATTAATGCGATGCCTAAAAAAACCGCTCCAAGTAACGCCATTTTCACTAAGTGCAACCACACCAAATCTAAGTCTGCATTGCGAAATAATACATCTTGAGCGTAACTCCCCAAAATTGTCGTGGGCGAGAATTGCGTTAATTGTTGTGCTAATTGAGGCATATTCTCAAGCGGAGAATTTGCCCCTGAAAGCATATACATCACTAAATAAATCGGAATACAGAGTAAGCCAAATTGTGGCATTGTTGGTGCAAATACCGCTAATAAAATGCCAAGTGAAGCAATAGAAAACAGAAAAATTGCCACGCCTAAAATGAAAATCGCAATTTGTTGATTACTTATCGGCGCACCAAGAAAGCCCGACACAATAAATTTTAGTGAAAATAAAGTAACAATTAACAATATCAAACCATTAGCAAGAATTTTTGATACCGCAATTTCACTTGATCGAACAGGCATTACCAATAAATGCTCTATTGTGCCACGTTCTCTTTCTCGAATAACTGCCGAACCTGAAAGCAACAAAGTTAATAAGGTCAAGTTTCCCACAATCTGCCCTACGCCCATGAACCAAGCGCTATCATGATTAGAATTATATAGCACATTGATAGCAGCATTGAATGGCATCGACAACGCATCAGTCCCGATAAAACTCTCAATTTCTTGGCTAAAAATTTGGCTGATGTAATGAGCGCCAATATTTGCTTGCGTCATTGCCGTTGCATCAACCAATAGCTGCACTTTGGGATTTTTTCCAGCTAAAGTATCGCGTTGATAATTGGGTGGAATTTCGACAATAAAGGTATATTGCCCCACGTCCATTGCACGATCAACCGCTTGAGGCTCAATATCTTCTACCGTTTTAAAATAAGGGGGAATTAATGCATCTTTCAAGCGATAAGATAAGGCTGAATGATCGTAATTAACGATTCCCACCGAGCCGTTTTTAACATCGGTCATACCTTGTTTCGCAATAGTGATAACCGCAAAGGAAAACATATAGATAATCAGTAAAACCAATACCTTATCACTAAATAAACTTTTCAACTCTTTAACTGCGAGGAAACCAACATTTTTAAACCAACGGTTCATCTATTTCTCCTGTTTTTTCAACGCAAAAGTTGCTAATGCAAGATAAACGGCGTAAATAACTGCGAGTGCCAAGTAAGGCTGGAGGAAATCGGCAAAGCCAAGTCCTTTAGTAAATCCGCCTAAGCTGATTTGCTGAAACCAAGCTCCCGGGAATATCTTTGAAACCAGCTGCACATTTTCATCTAAACGAGATACAGGATACATCATTCCTGAGAAGTTAATAGTCGGTACAATTGAAATAATTGCGGCAGCAAAAATAGCAGCTACTTGTGATTTCACAAAACTAGAAACTAATAAGCCAAAACCTGTTGAAGCACAAATTGCCAATAACACACCTAAGAACATTGCAGTTATTGAGCCTTTAATCGGCACACCAAATACAAAAATAGCTGCCAGTACCATAATTAAATAGCTGATAAATGAGAGTGCGATATAAGGAAGCTGTTTGCCTAACAAAAACTGAAATTGCGAAGCAGGCGATCCGTAGAGGTTCATAATTGTTCCCATCTCTTTTTCTCTTACCACACTAAGTGCGGTCATCATTGGAGGCACAAGCATCATTGCAAGCATAATAATACCCGGTGTCATCGCAAACACGCTTTTGAAATCTTGGTTATAGATCATTCGAGGCTCTGTTACAGAAGGCATATTCACACTAATGCCATTTTCTCTTAACATTTCCTTTATATATTGTCCGATAACACCCTGTGCAGAGCCTTGTAAATTCTCCGCGGTACTTGGGAAAGCTCCATCAATAAATATACCTACCTCAGGCATTCTTTGGGCTAAAAGATCCCGACCAAAATCAGACGGAATTTCTAGCACTAATTTTACCTTACCCGTTTGCAGGCTGAGGTTTATCTCATCTATCGAATAAATATTGTCTTGCCGAATAAAATAAGGCGAGCCGGAAAAGGCTTCAATCAATTTACGGCTTTCTGAGCTATTATCGTGATCAAGCACGGTAAAATTTAAAGGTTTGATATCAAAAGAAATACTCGATCCCATCGCCAGCAACATTACCAGCGGTCCAAGCAAAGCAAACAGTAAACGTATATTGTCTCTTAACAATTCTTTTCCTTCACGCACGGCAAAAGTCCAGATGACACTCAGCCCATTTGCAAAAAACTGCCGATTTTTGACCGCTTGTAATGAACTATTTGCTTGCTCTTCGTTATCAACCGTCTCTTTTGGAGCAGTTACTTCATCATTTTGCTCTTCTAAATAAATAATAAAGGCTTCTTCAAGTGTTTTCGCATTTTTGCCTAACCTTAATGCTTCAGGTGTGCCAACGCCAAGTACTTTTCCTCGGTGCATAAAAGAAATGCGATCACAACGAGCCGCTTCATTCATAAAGTGGGTGGTAATGAAAATGGTAATACGATCTTCTCTGGAAAGTTTAATTAAATACTCCCAAAACATATCACGAGCTGCCGGATCAACCCCAGAAGTAGGTTCATCTAAAATCAACACTTCAGGTTTATGCAAACAAGCAGCGGCAAGCTGTAAGCGTTGTCGAATGCCAAGTGGTAACGATAAAGGTTTTTCCTCAGCTAAATCGGCAAGGTCAAATTGGTTCATTACATTATTAACATAATGCGACCATTCACTACGCGGAATTTGATAAAGTTTGGCGTGTAGTTCAAGATTTTCTTGTACTGTTAGCTCTTCATAAAGTGAAAATGCTTGCGACATATATCCCACTCGCTTTCGAGTATCGATATTGCTCGCATCAATTGGCTGACCAAGCAATAATGCAGAGCCTTCGGTGGGCTCAAGTAAGCCAGTTAGCATTTTCATTGTAGTGGATTTGCCACAGCCGTTAGAACCTAAAAAGCCGAAAATTTCGCCTTTAGGGATAACGAAGCTCACATTATCTACTGAAACAAAATCGCCGAATTTCTTGGTTAATCCTTCCGCTACAATAACGGGCGGCTCATCTTTTAATGGCTCAAAAGGAGGAATAACCAAGCCATCTACTGCCCCCCGTTTTTCAGGTGGCAATAATTTAATGTAGGCTTGCTCTAAATTTTGGCTATTGGTTTCAGCAATAACAGTTTGAGTGGGTTTATCAACAATTAGCTTACCATCGTCCATTGCCATCACATATTCAAAACCTTCGGCTTCATCAATATAGGCGGTGGCGATAATTACTGTCATCTCTGGTGTTTCAGCACGCAACTCTTCAACTAACTCCCAAAATTGACGGCGTGAAAGCGGATCAACCCCCGTTGTTGGCTCATCTAAAATCAGTAATTCAGGGCTATGCACCAACGCACAGCAAAGGCTGAGTTTTTGCTTCATTCCTCCCGAAAGTTTACCTGCAGCTCTATCGGAAAACGGCAACAGCCCCGTCGCTTTCAACAAACGATGAATCCGAGCTTTTCGCTGGCTTGGAGATAACCCAAACATTCGGGCGTGAAAATCAATATTTTCATAAATGGAAAGAGTAAGGTAGAGATTTTTCCCCAACCCTTGCGGCATAAAGGCTACTTTATGGGTTAAGATGTCTCGGTCTTTCGCTTTTGCTACATCTAAACCAAACACCGAAATCTCTCCCTGCTGAAGAATTTTTACCCCAGCAATCAGCGAGAGCAAAGTTGATTTACCCACACCATCAGGTCCAATCAGCCCAACTGTTCTGCCTTTCGGAATTTCAAGCGAGATATTATCAACCGCCACTGTGTTTTTATAAGTATGGCGAAGATTGCTAATTTTAACCGCAAGTTCAGTCATCATTTATCGGCTCTCTGGAAGTTTTACAGATAATGTTTCAGACCAATCCAAACTGCTATCATATTTCACATAACCCATTGCTGTCATACCGCCCTTGAAAAATCCAACATATTGTTGGGCAATTTCCTCTGGAATTTGTAGCTTCACTTTAAACATTAATTTTGTGCGTTCTTCCAATGTCTCCACCGATTTTGGCGTAAATTGAGCTTCACTCGCTACATAGCCAATGTATGCAGGGAAAACATAGTCTGTGCCATCAATTTTAATGCGGGCTTCTTCACCTATTTTGATATTATTCGACTGATACGCAGGTAAAAATACATTTAAGTAAACATCTTTAGTATCAAGCAAACTCACCACTTTTGCCCCCATACCTACTACATTACCAACATCAACAATGCGATATTCTACTCTGCCTGCAATTGGTGCTTTAATTAACATATCATCATTTTGTGAAGTTGCTTGGTTGGCTGCTGCTTCAGCTTGATTAACCGTTGCTTCTGCTTGAGAAATCACTGCCTTTGCTTGATTAACTGCCGCCTGAGCTTCTGCTCTTACTGCTTTTGCGGTTTCAACTGCCGCTAAAGCTGCTTTATGAGCCGCTTGTCGGCGTTCTAGTTCACTGGCAGAAACTAAGTTTTCACGGCGTAATTTTCTTGCATTATCTAATTCTAATTTAGCAACAGAGACTTGCTGTTGCTGAGCACTCATTTCCGCAGAAGCTCGAGCTACTGCTTCTTCTGCACGTAATTTTTGAGCTTTGGCACTTTCTACTTGAGCTTTCGCAGCGGAAATTTGAGCCTCTGCGGAAGTTACTTGGCTTTGTGATTGCGTAGAAGAAAAGCGTACAAGCGGTTGATTTTTCTCAACGTTTTGCCCCTCTTTAACTAAAATTTCTTCTACTTTTCCTGCATAAAGGGTTGCAACATCTAAACGTTCTAACTCCAAGCGTCCATTTACTGCAACAATCCCTGACAATTCCGTACGCTCACCCTGTATTTGCTGCCACAAATAAGCCCCACCTGCGGCAAAAACAACCAAAGTTGCAATTAATAATTTCTTCATCTTCTATCCTTATCATCAACCTAACTGGTCTGAAGTGTAAAAAAATAGCATTCTATTAGCAACCACCAAAAAACGATAAAATGTTGTCTAATGATACAAAAAACCATAAAATGTTGCTTATTTACAATGGTTAGTGGGAAATATGAAAAAAGAAGATCCTAGAATTACCCGCACAAAAGAGATTATCCACCAAGCTTTCATTACAACGCTTGAAAAGCAAGATTATGATGACATTACGGTGCAAGATATCTTAGATAATGCCAAAATTAACCGATCCACCTTTTATAAGCACTATTTAAATAAAGACCATCTGGCAACCGATATTATCGAAAAACTCAAAAACAAATCTCTTATTCCTCTT
>NZ_JBXGGI010000011.1:0-5472 GCF_056854775.1 Mannheimia sp. | reverse complement strand
CTTTTCTAAATTTATTTTCTTTATTCCTATATAAATAGGGATTGCTGGAGAATTATCATTTTCTTGAAAAGGTTTTTGTAACTTAAAGTATAGCCATTTCGCTTTTTCAATGTATTCTGCTTCAGCAATACATACACATTTTTGTTTTATTTGAATAACTTTCTCTGTTCTGCGAAAATATTGGTATAGATAGCTTATATTTGAATTGGATACCTTGAGTGGTAGGCTGAAAAAATCTTTTTTTGATAAATTTCTTTTTGCATCTAAATATGCTTCAACTAATCTCATTAATTGATTTGTTTTTATATATCTTTTATGGAGCTGGTTGTGTTGATTTGAAATTATGTTATTTACCTTAGATTGATGTGTTGATGAGGATTTTGTTACCTCGCTTTGTTGTTCAATATCATCTTCTGGTAATTGAAATTCATCTATAAAATCGTGTAATTTACTACGCACTTTTCTGAGTTTATATTCTTCATTACTTTCTCCTGCAATAGGTACAATTTTTGTTTGACACCATTGACAATCTGCTGAGTGTGCAATATTGTTTTTAGTTATATATTTGAAATAGGGAGATTGCTTTATTTCATCTGGAAAATGATCATAATTTACCCCGGTAATTTTAACCCCTTTGGCACGGCAAGATTCTGTTGAACATAAAAATTGAAATCTTTTGCGAGGATAAAGATTTAAAAATTCAGTTCTTGCTTCTGTAATGGATACAACTCTGTTAAGCTGAACACAATAAGCTTCATATATAGACATAATTTAAATCTCCATATTGTTATGAATTAAAAGGGATTTTATTTATTATAATAAACAAGCGGTTGATTTTTATCAATAATTTGCAATTAGTTATGTTAGTTTTCCTCTAATAATAAATTACACCCATAATAAACTCCAAAAAGTGTATCCATTCCCGAAGAATGTCCAATATTTTCAAAGAGTTCACTCAATTTTTCTATTTCTATATTTTGTGTATCAAGATTTTTAAGGAAAGTCAGTACAGGGAGAGAAAATTGTTGTTGCAATGCACAGTCTAAAAATCGGCTGCTAATGGCATTAGTGTTCGCTAAGTTTTGTTTAATTTGTTGTGCGAGTTTTTGATAAAAAGAGGTTTGCGTTGCATTAAAATATTGAAGTGTGGCAAGCAAGCCGCAGAGAAAATCATCGCCACTTGGGGTAAGCCCAATGCCTAATCCAATTAATTTAGTCAAAATATTGCAAGCGTTTTCCTCATCATTTATTGTGTAAGAATGTTCTGCTTGGGCTAAATATTGTTTGAAAGCGGATAATATTAGGTCATCATTTTGTGCTTGAAGTAGGCGATTTAACCCTTTTTTATCTGAATTTTGCAATATTTGTTGAGTGAGTTCAGTACAAACGTTGAGTTTGTGATTTGAAGGAGCACTACAAGCGGTCAATTTTGTGCAAAAAATTGCACAATTTTGGTAATTTAAATGAAGTTGGTAGTTTTGATTAGGTTTTAATCCTAGCTGTTGAAATTGCTTTTGCGTAAGATTCGTAATTAAGCTGATGGGAGAGAGTTCACTCTCTATAGGTTGCAGAGAGAAAATTTCCTTGTTAATTAATAAGTTAATGGTTTTGTTATACATTGAATGAATGGTTGCAATAGGGCAATCACCTAGTGTATTTTGAGCATAGTTTGTTGTTTTTGAAATAGTAATGTTTATTATTTGCTCTTTTATACTCATTCTGTAAAATACCTATTGCTTTTTCATTGCTATTGATTAGTATAAATATAAATCGAAATGCGATTTCATATTTTGTATTTTCCTTTCAAACCGTTAAAAGTCAATAAAAAAGAAGGTCTATTATGTATGATTTAATCGTTAAAAATGGGAAGTTAGTTACGCCTGATCGTATTTATCCTGCAACAGTTGCGGTAAAAGACGGTAAGTTTGTCGGTTTTTTTGCTCCTGAAACGGAGGTTGAGGCGAAAGAAGTGGTCGATGCGAAAGGCAACTTGGTTTATCCAGGCATTATTGACTGCCACGCACATTTAAACGAGCCGGGCTTTGATTATCGTGAAGATTTTGAAACAGGTTCCCGTGCCGCCGTTGCAGCCGGTTGTACAACCCTCATTGATATGCCTCTCAATAATGATCCTTCTCTTATTAATAAAGACGTCTTTAAATTAAAACACGCCAACGTAAGTAAACATTCCTTTATCGACTTTGCTCTTTGGGGCGGTATTGTCGGTGATTATGATGATAGTCCAAATTCCATTAAAAGTAATTCTGCCGATTTAGTTGATCTTGAAGCCTGTGGTGTGGCTGCTTTCAAAGGCTTTACTTGCCCGAATGGTGATTTATTCCCAACTGTAAACTTAGGTAACGTGCGTAAAGCGTTGGAAATTTTAAAGCCGTTTAATGCGTTATCAGGTTTCCATTGCGAAGAATTTGGTCAGGTAAAAGAGCGTGTGAAAGAAGCGAAAGCGAAAACAGGTTTAACTAATCAAGAAAAAATCCGTGAATTTTTAGATGCTCACGATGTGTGGGTGGAATATGTGGCAACCAAAAACGTGATTGATATGTCAAGAGCGACAGGCGGTCGAGTGCATATTTGCCACGTAACACACCCAATGGTGGCTCAGTTAGTGAAAGATGCAATTTATGAAGGCTTGCCGGTGTCGGGCGAAACTTGCCCACACTATTTAGGTTTTACCGAAGATTTTGTATTTGAAAAAGGTGGTCCGGCAAAATGTACGCCACCGTTACGTAAACGTGAAGATATGGAAAAACTTTGGGATTATGTGATTGATGGCACGCTTTCTTGCGTAGGTAGCGATCACTCGCCGGCAGCCGATGAAGAAAAAAATAACGATACTCACGATATTTGGGAAGCTTGGGGCGGTTTAAATGGTATCCAATTCTTCTTACCGATGATGTTCGATATGGTGGTGCATCAACGCAAATTAAGCCCAAGCCTGATTGCAAAAGTAATGGGCGTGAACCCTGCAAAATTATTCGGTTTATACGGACGTAAAGGGGCATTTGAAATAGGGTTCGATGCAGATATCGTGATTGTCGATCCGGAAAAACCGTGGAAAGTGGAGCAAGAGAAACTCTTTACCAAAGGTCACGTCACTTGCTTTAACGGTTTAGAAGGGAAAGGTGCGGCAACCCATACCTTTATCCGTGGTCGTTTAGTGGCAGAAAACGGTATGTACAAACAAGATGCTATGGGTTACGGAGAGTTTATTCGTCCGGTTAAGCGATAAATTTAAATGCGGTTAGTTTTTATTAGTTTAAAAATTGACCGCATTTTTATTATGATAAATATAAATGCAAATTACAGGAGCAGAAAATGTCTGAAAAAACCAACTTACAACCAATTCCGGAAAATAAACGGATAATGGATTTATTGTCTTACCTTTTCTTATGGCTGGGCGGCTGTGTCTCTATTGGTACATTTGCACTAGGTTCGGGGCAATTGGAGAAAGGTTTAAATTTAACTCAAGCCTTTGTCGCAATGTTGATAGGTTCATTATTGCTGATAGTGTGTTTATGTTTAAATGACCAAATGAGCTATAAAAGCGGTGTACCTTATGCCGTTCAGTTAAAAAGTGCCTTTGGTACAAAAGGTGGCATTTTACCTGCTATGTTGCGTGGTGTGCCTGCAATCGTATGGTATGGCGTACAAAGCTGGTTAGGTGGTTCGGCAATTAACCAAATCTCTATGTTATTATTTGGTTATGATAACTTAGTGCTTTATTTCTTATTGTTCCAAGCATTACAAATTTGGATTTCAACCACCGGTTTCCACGGTTTGAAATGGTTAGAAAATATCGGTGCGGTGGTGATTATTGCCTCTCTTGCTTATATGTTCTATGTGTGTATGACTAAATTTGGTGGACGTATTGAAGAAAACCTCATCAACAAAGAAGGTACTTGGGGCTTACCGTTTGTGAGTGCAATCGTGGCATTCTTCGGTGTGAATGTGTTGGTAATGTTAAATGTGGGGGACTATGTTCGTGAATTAAAACCAGGCTATTCAACAGCCAAACGTGGTGTGGTGTATTTCTTAGCCATGGTGCCAACAACGGTATTTATGGGCGTTATCGGTTTAATGATTTCTTCTGCAACCGGCATTGCCAACCCAATTAATGCTTTCGCACAAGCCGCAGATAATAAATTCTTAGTGGTGATTACCCTTGTCTTTATTTTATTTGCTCAAATGACCACAAACTTAGCGAGTAACGTAGTACCACCTGCTTATGCGTTAATGGATGCGTTTAAAATTAAGCACAAAACCTCTGTAATTATCATTGGTTTATTGGCAATCGCAACTTGCCCGTGGTTAATTACCTCAGATGCTTCTTCTAAAGGTGTAGATATTTTCGTATTAACTTACACAGTATTCTTTGGCCCGATTTTCTCTGTGTTATTAGTGGATTACTACATTTTACACAAAGGTAAAATTGATATTCAGGAACTCTATGAAGAAAACGGTAGCCGTAAAGGTATTAACTGGGCTGCGATTTTAGCGATCTTTGTCGGTGCGGTAATTGGTCTATTCAATGCAGATATCTCATTCTTAACTGCAACTATCCCAACCGCATTAGTTTACTACTTCGGTATGAAACATATGGCATCAAGTGCCCGTTTCAGAAAAGGAACGATTTTGGAGAAATAATAACAATCCCATACGAGTCGTATGGGGTTCTATAAGCCGAGCCACTTTGTGGCTCTGAGAAAGTCCCGGAGGGACTTGGATTATTTAACCTAGCACGGCTCGTGCTAGGTGTTTTGAATAAAGTTTATCGTTGCTTTCAACAATTCCTGTGTATGTACAGATTGTTCATCACGGTCAAAATCGTGAAGTTCGGCAGCAATCACAAAGCGAGTTGGATTGAATTTATCGCATAGAGCTTGGAACTCTGCAAATGGTACATCAGGGTCACCTGTAGAGTGAGCAGCAAAAATAGGTAAATTCAATTCAGCTAAACGCAAGCTGTAATCAAGGTAGAAGAATTTATCTCTACCTTGATAAATTAACGATTTCCACTTGCCGGTTTGGCGAGCGTAAATATAAGCACTGAAGTGTGTCTTTAATTCCGCTTCTTGACGGGGAGTTGCTATCAGTGATTGAAAGGTGCTTTCACTCACTAATGGCAATTTAAGATAATGTGGGCTAGGGCTATCAAACCAACCATCGGTTAAGAAACCATAACCATAAAAGGAGATGACGCCTTTGGGCTGGGGAATCTCAACTTGTTGGCTTAATTTGACAGCAGTTAATAAAGCCAAATAACCACCTGCTGAACGGCCGAATAGGAAATAGGGGAGTTCATCGGCAAAGCGATTTTGCAGGTTTTTTAATGAAGTTAAAATCGACTGCATAATCTCGTCAAGCTGAGCCTGTGGTGCAAGCGGGTAATTTATCGCAATAATTTGCAAACCGGCTTGGGTAAATTGCTCAAGGTGAGTAAGCGGTAAATCTTGG
>NZ_JBXGGI010000010.1:0-8677 GCF_056854775.1 Mannheimia sp. | reverse complement strand
GTTTATTGAGGGTGAAACTCGGTTAATTCCTAATCGTTTCGGGCATTTTCTCACACCGTCTGTGGTGAGTCTTGATGATGACGAATCTGTATTAGTCGGTCTACCAGCCCGTGAAAGGTTGGTGACAGCACCAGATAAAACAGTGGCATCCTTTAAGCGGTTTATTGGAACCGACAAAGTATTCACGATGGGAAAACAGCGTTTTCGGGCCGAAGAGTTATCGGCACTACTGCTAAAACAGTTAAAAGAGGATGCGGAAGCCTATTTAGGTGAAACGATAAGCGATGTGGTGATTACTGTACCAGCCTATTTCAATGCAATTCAACGCCAAGCAACTCAAAATGCAGCAAAAATTGCAGGTTTGAATGTCCTAAGGTTATTGAATGAACCTACTGCGGCTGGATTGGCCTATAACTTACAGGATAAGCCCGATAATACACAATTTTTGGTCTTTGATTTAGGGGGCGGTACTTTCGATGTCTCTATTCTTGATTATTTTGATGGCGTTGTGCAGGTTTCTGCCAGTGCGGGCGATAATCATCTGGGTGGAGAGGATTTTGTAAATGCTGTTCGCTACGCTTTTTTATCCCGTTGTACGACTTTAAATGAAGGACAAAAGCAGCAGATTAAACAGAGTAGTGCGTATTGGCAGCTATTTGAAACAGCAAAACGGACACTGAGTAAAGAGAAATCGGTAGAGGTAAAACTACATTTAAAAGGAGAATTGCACCAAGCCACAATCAGCGAAGAGGATTTCCGTCAAGCTTCACAAAGTCTTATCTCCCGTCTACGCCAGCCACTTGAACGGGCATTGCGTGATGCCCGAATTACGCTAGCTAATATTGATGGTATTATTTTAGTTGGTGGGGCAACCCGTATGCCGATTATCCGCAAAGCGATTATGGCGTGGTTCCAACGGATTCCTCTCTCAGCCATTAATCCTGATGAAGCCATTGCACGTGGAGCTGCAGTACAAGCAGCGTTAATTGCCCGTAGTGCTAGCGTGGAAGAGATTGTCTTAACCGATGTGATGCCGTTTTCATTAGGCACACAGACCAGCCACGAATTGTCGGGTGGGCGTTTGGTACATAATCGCTTTGCTCCGATTATTGAGCGAAATATGCCGGTGCCAATCTCACGGGTTAGAAGTTTTGCTACTATTTACGATAATCAAGAAAAATTGCTGTTTCAAATTTTGCAGGGCGAATCGGCAATCGCCTCGGATAATCTGTTATTAGGTGAGATGGAAATTACCATTCCGAAACGGCGGGCTGGTGAAGTCTCTGTAGATGTTCGGTTTAGCTATGATATGAACGGCTTATTGGAAGTGGATTTAACCAATGATGAACTCTCGATTGCTCATAATAAAGTGTTTCAGCAAAACAGCCAAAATCTGAGTGAGGCGGAGATTCAACAGGCGTTAAACCGGTTGGCAGGCTTAAAAATTCACCCGAGGGAACAGCAAGAGAACCGTTATTTACTCGAAAAAGGAAAACGGTTATATGAAGAGCATTTAGGTGAAGAACGCCGCATTATTAGCGAATATCTTGCCTATTTTGAGCAAACGCTGGAAAGCCAAGATGAGACTCTGATCCGTAAGGCTCGCAAAACATTCAGCGAATGTTTGGAACGCTATGACAGTGGTTGGTTGCTATAAGGGGGAAGAATGGGGTGTTGGGCTATCTTAGGCATTGATCCGACCGCAGATGAGCGGGAAATTCGCCGTGCCTATGCGAAAAAATTGAAAATCACCCGTCCTGATGACGATCCTGAAGGGTACCAAGCTTTGCGGGAAGCCTATGAACAGGCACTACGAGATGCACCGTTTTATACGGAAGAAGGCGATGATGCAGAGCAGGCACCTCTGTTCCCCGATTTATCAATGGATAATGAGCAACAAGCGGGCGAAAACGAGGTATTTTTTGCAAATTCGGATATCTTGTCATTAGATCCCGATTTCGTAGAAAATCAAGCGGAACTCACCGCTTGTGAGTTGGATATGGCAGAGCGTGAGCCGTTAGTGCCACAGAATGATTTGGCTGAACAGGACGATGAGCTGTATTACTCGGGTGAATTTATTTTTCATCATATTGCCGAGCTTTATCAAGAGGCAGGCGAGCAGGGATTACTCAATGAATGGGATTCTATCCAAGAACAGCTATTGGCGAGAATGGCATTTGGTGAACAGGAAGGACTTGCTTTCAATCTGTTTCTGTTTTTAAAAAATAATGACATTGAACACCCGATTATCTGGAAGCAGTGGAGTGAGTATTTTGGTTGGTTGAGTGATTATCACAGTGCGGATTATATTTTTGCTGATGATCGTGAATTATTACAATCGAAATTAGAGGCAGCTAATCAGTATTTATGGGGAGATCGTGGCTATGCCCCAGTGAAAGCGGACATCACAGATCATCACTTTCCACTTGCTCAAGCCTTTGTGAATTATCTGCAAAAGGGTGGCTCCCGCATTTTGGCGTTATTCTATGCAATGCTCATTACCCCCACGATCAGCCAAGAGACGAACAAGCCTCTTCGTTACCATTTAATGTCGAAAAATAAAACGCTAGATTGGCTGTATGACTATGCCTTTATACTTCGTTTCTTTTGGCCTCTAATATTGTTTGGTATTGTGGTATTTACTCGCAATGAAAATAACATTTTGTATATAACCTTTTCTTTGGCTCTTTATTCTGCTGTTCTTTTAATGTTTGGGTTACTAATGCTAGCGATTATTTCATGGGTTGTTAAATGTCTTCCAAGGTGGCTTTATCAGTATCGTATGATATGGGAACTGCTGAGTGCCTTCTTATTGCCATTTATTATTGTTGGCTTGGCATTTTTTAACGAATATCGCTACATTGCTTTCACCAGTTTTGTGATCTGGTTTGTCAGCTATTTCACTTTTATTCGGCAGTTTAATGCAAAATCGATAGGGTGCTCTATTCCTCTGATTATAATGATGGTAATGCTCGCTATTCCTGAAAACTTAGATCCGTCTGTTCGCTCTCTGGCCTTGCTAGGAGCTTTACTATGGCTTAATGCTAATCTTTTTTTAGAGGCTCGTTTCCCGAATATTACACAGAGGATGCTAGATGAAATTCATCAACCATTCCAACAGATTTCTTATGATAAAGCACTACTTCTGTTGCCAGTGAAAATATTAAAATCAGCACTACTTTGGTTGTTTTTTATTCCTCTGAACTGTGGAAGATTTTTGGAGAAGAGTGGAGGATATGCGACATTGGTAGAGATTGGGCTAGTAGCGTTATTTGGTGTGCTTTATCTGAGCCAATATAGTGATCTAAGCTATCTCTTATTCTACCCAATATCTTACTTAGTCTATTTCAATTATAAGTTACTTGAAAAGTGGGTATTTAAGCAGTTAGGTTTTAATTACAAGACTTAGAATGATTTTAAGGGCTAAGCTCAGAATAAGACCGCTTGTTTAGCTTAACAAGCGGTCTTTTTTCAACTTATTTTTTGCAATGCCTGTTTGATGGCATTTAGCAGTACTTCTGGCGGTTGAGCCCCTGACACGCCGAGTTTTTCATCAATCACAAAAAATGGGACGCTGTGAATACCATATTTGTGGGCAACTCGCTCGTCTTCACGGACTTCGTGCCCGAAATCATCGCCTGTGAGCAGTTGAGCGACTTCATCACGTTCTAAGCCGATTTCTAAGGCTAAACCGATAAGTTCTGTGCGTTTAGCTAAAATAGTGTTATCGGTAAAATAGGCTTTGAATAAACGTTCAACCATTGCTTCACCTAAGCCTTTACTTTCCGCAAATTTTGCCAAGCGATGAGCCTCAAAGGTGCGAGTGTATTGTGTGGTGCGGTAGCGTAAATCTAGCCCGGCTTGTTTTCCAGCTTCCTCTACATAGTTAATCATTTCATCAGCCTGTTCAGCCGTTTTTTGATATTTCTGCATTAAGCGTTGCTGAATATCACCTTCCGGTTCACCATTTGCGTGTGGGTCAAGCTCAAAGGCTCGGAAAATCACTTCAACCTCAGCCCCAAATTGAGCTAAGGCTTGCTCTAAATGGCGTTTGCCGATGTAACAAAACGGGCAGGCAAAGTCTGACCAAACTTCAATTTTCATATTCTCTCTCTGTTTAAAATAGGATAAATTCTCTCACTTGGAAGCCAACTTCCACCTGTTCGCCAATTTTCAGCTCTTGGGATTGGTAAGTTACAATCTCAATGCCTTTAATTTCAACTTGATAGCGGTAGTATAAGCCTAAAAACAGTTTGCTTACCACTTTACCTAAGCCTAGCTCATTGGGTTTTAAGATAATCTGCTCCGGGCGAAGAAGCCAGCGGTAACGCCCTTTCTGAACGTCCATTTCAGGGAAGAGTCGGAATTCACCAATCGGGCTACATAGCACTTTGTCTTCCGTTACATTACAGTTAAGATAGTTTGTACCACCTAAAAAATCCGCTACAAATGGATTAACCGGAGAATGATATAGCTCGTTTGGCTTACCAAATTGAACAATTTTTCCTTGATCCATTACAGCAATTTTATCGGCAAACGCAAAGGCTTCTTCTTTGCTATGGGTTACAAAAATAGCCGGCACATTTTGGCTTTTGAGAATTTGTTTGATCTCTTGAATCATCGCATAACGAGTTTGGCTGTCAATATTGGAAAACGGCTCATCTAACAGTAGCAGTTCTGGCTGGCAGGCTAATGCTCTGGCAATAGCGACACGTTGTTGTTGTCCGCCCGACAGCTCGTGTGGAAAACGGCTTTCAAAGCCTTGCAAATGCACAACTGAAAGCATTTTTTCGGTAATCGCTTTTTGTTGAGCTTTTGGCAATTTAGATAAACCAAATTGGATATTGTCAGCCACCGTTAAATGTGGAAAAAGAGCATAATCTTGGAAAATCAGCCCGATTTTACGCTCTTCTACCGCTTTGCTTTTTAAGCATTGTCCGGCTAAATGAATATCACCTTGTTCAATTGGCAATAGCCCGGCAATCGCTTTCAGTAAGGTAGTTTTACCGCAGCCACTTGCACCAAGCAGGCAAATAATTTCATTCTGATTTACCGCGAGATGGAGATTTTGTAAAACCGTTGTGCTGCCAAAATTAAGATTCAGATTATTGATAGTTAAAACAGACATAAAATTCCTTTATCTTTCCTTTTCAGACTGCGAAATAAGTGATCGAGTAAGCCAAATAACAGGCAATAAACCGACTAACACCAATACGATGGCAGGCAAAGCAGCACGCTCAAGTTGCTCGTCTGATGTAAAGGTAAACACGTAGGTTGCGAGTGTATCAAAGTTAAACGGGCGGAGTAGTAGAGAAGCGTTTAGCTCTTTCATACTCTCAATAAAAACCATCAATCCGGCAGTTAGAATGCCTTTATAAATCAATGGGATATGGATTTTTGCTAACATTGCGATGCCGTTTTTACCAAGCGTTTGGCTTGCCATATCCAATGAAGGTGAAATTCTATTGAGCGAAGTTTCAAGACTTCCGATTGCCATTGCTAAAAATCGAATGGTATATGCCAATACCAATGCAAAGAGTGAGCCTGAAAAAATCAATCCAACAGGTGATAATTCAAGGCTTTTTAGCCAAGCGTGGAGTTGATGATCGGCAAATGTTAAAGGTGAAAGTAAACCGATCGCTAATACTGTTCCCGGAACAGCATAGCCAAGAGAGGCTAATTGTAACGACAAGCGGTCATTTTTAACTAAAATTTTGCGGGTATTCAAACGTTTAGAAAAATGCAGAAGTAGGGCAATTAGAACCGTTATGACTGAGGCGATAATCGACACTTTTAAGCTATTAAGCGAAAATTGGACAAAGTCTAAATTCCACGCTTGCTCGAAATAGTCGTATGCCCAATAGAGCAATCTGCCAAGCGGAATGAAAAAAGCTAACGCCAATAAGCCCCAGCACCAAGCAAGGGCTAATGCTAATTTCCAACCGGTTAAAGATTTAAAGGCTGATTTCTTTTCATAGCCACGTTGATAGCTTTTTTGTTTGCGGCGGCTGTATTGTTCCAAAGTCAAAAATAGGAAAATCATCAGCAGCATAAAGACCGCAATTTGGCTGGCTGTGCCGAGATCGTGATAACCTAGCCACGAGTCATAAATTGCCGTAGTAAGCGTTGGCACGGCAAAATAGGCAACGGTGCCAAAATCGCCTAAGGTTTCCATTGCGACTAATGCCATACCAACTGCAATAGAAGGGCGAATTAATGGTAATGTAATACGGCGAAAAAGTTGAGCAGGAGATGCTCCGAGCATTTTTGCACTATGCGTTAGGTTTTCAGACTGTTCTAATAATGCCACTCGCACTAATAAAAAAATGTATGGATACAGCACTAATGCAAGTACAAAGCAAGCACCGTACAATGTTCGAATTTGGGGAAACCAATAATCTTGAGGGCTGGTCCAGCCAAAAATACTACGTAACCAGCCTTGAAAAGCCCCCGAGTAATCTAGTAAATCAGTATATAAATAGGCGATTAAATAAGCAGGCATTGCAAGAGGCAAGCAGAGTAGCCATTGCAAGGTTCTTTGTCCCCAAAAGCGATAGTTAGCCACAATCCAAGCGGTAGGCAGAGCAAAGATCAGAGCGAGAAATACCGTTCCTAACACTAATAATGTTGAATTTTTCAGATAGATTGGCAACATTGTTTGCCAAAGATGGGAAAGGTTTTCACTGTCTCCTTGCAATGCGTGATAACCAATGGCAAGGAGTGGAAGTAAAACAATAAAAGTGGTTAGAGTTGCAATGCTTTTCCAGCAAAATTGTGATCGCATTTTTCTTTAAGCCTGTTATTCCATAAAAAATAAAAGGACGCAAAATGCGTCCTTTTGCAAGCGGTCGTATTTTAGCAAAATTTTGCAAATTTTTGTGGAAAAATGACCGCTTGTTGGTTGATTATTTTTTCTCAGAGAAATCGTCAAATTTCACTTCATCAACCAATTTTAATGCCGCTTCATAGTGTTTTGCAATATTTTCCAGCTTGATTTTATCCGCTGTGAATGTACCCCAACCTTTTACGATTGCAGATGGCTCAATGCCTTCTTTTACCGGATATTCGTGGTTAAGCTCAGCATATAAACCTTGTGCTTTTTCACCACTGAGGTATTCGATTAATTTCACCGCATTTGCTTTGTTCGGCGAGTGTTTCGCAATTACTACGCCACTGATGTTTTTGTGTGTGCCGTACTCGCCGCTAGGGAAGTTAATTACCGCCGCTTCAGCCCACGATTTTTGTTTTTCATCATCTAACATTTTACCGTAGTAGTAGCTGTTACCGATAGAGTAATCACAGATCCCTTCTTTGATTGCTTTTACTTGATCACGGTCGCCACCTTGTGGTTTTTGTGCAACATTTGCTTTTAAGCCTTCTAAGAATGCTTTTGTTTTCTCAATGCCGTAATGTTCAATCATCGCCGCAAAGAGTGATACATTGTAAGAGTTTTTACCTGAACGAACGCAAACTTTGCCTTTATACTCAGGTTTTGCTAAATCTAAGTAATCAAAACCGGCAGGTAATTTACCTACACGATCTTTTGAGGTGTAAATTACGCGAGCACGTGTAGTTAAACCGAACCATTGGTCGTTAGAATCACGGAATTGTTCAGGAATGTTTTTCTCTAATACTTCAGAGTCAATTTTTTGAGCAAGACCCGCATTCACAATTTCCATTACACGAGCGATATCCACTGTTAAAAGTACATCAGCCGGGCTTAATTCGCCTTCTTGTTTCACACGATCAACTAAACCTTTATCAGCAAAAATAACATTTACTTTGATGCCGGTATCTTTTTCAAAGTTTTTCAGCATCGGCTCAATTAAGTAAGGCTGGCGGTAAGAATAAACATTCACTTCATTAGCAGCAAGTGCTGAGGTTGAAGCAAAGGTTGCAGCAGCAACAGCAAGTGCAGAAAGCGTTTTTTTCATTGATAGTCTCCTTTGTTTGATTGACTTTGTATAGCAATTTCGGCAATTCTAAATGCACTTATTTCTTTAGTCAATAATGAGAACGGTTTTTGTTTATTTAGAGCAATTAATTTTGAAACAAGAATAAAGTGATTGGCAAATTGTTTGTTTTTTGGCATAATACTCGCCGTTTTTTGTCTTTACTGATTAAGTAAGAGAAAAAACATAACCATTTATTTTTTAACACTAAAACACACACATATCACAAGCTAGAAATTGGGGTGTCTATTATCTCAATGAGCGTAGATTGATTTTCTAGGATATGTGGAGGCTAAACCCCGTTTTGCCGTTCATAAGTGGCGAAACAAACAACTTTGAAGGAAAATTCTTATGGCACAAGTTTCTATGCGCGATATGCTTAACGCAGGCGTTCACTACGGTCACCAAACTCGTTACTGGAACCCAAAAATGAAACCATTCATTTTCGGTGCTCGTAATGGTGTTCACGTTATCAACTTAGAAAAAACATTACCTTTATTCAACGAAGCATTAGCAGAATTAACTCGCATTGCTTCTAACAACGGTAAAGTGTTATTCGTTGGTACAAAACGTGCAGCGTCAGATGCAGTTAAAGCCGCAGCAGTAGATAGCCAACAATTCTACGTAAATCACCGTTGGTTAGGTGGTATGTTGACTAACTGGAAAACAGTTCGTCAATCAATCAAACGTTTAAAAGATTTAGAAACTCAAACTCAAGACGGTAC